>JASJGP010000296.1:0-6403 GCA_033791485.1 Desulfobacterales bacterium
CTGTCTGTGTCATACTTAATTGGCATAAACAATGCAGGTTTAATTATACTACATTGACATTTTTTCTTTATTTTTTTGGAAGCAACATCCTGCTGCGATCTTTCTTCGTGACTGGAAGCAGGTCCTGCAAAAAAAATGGCATATGACTTAACCCGTCATATTCACTCTGTGATAAATGCGGGATAAGCTGCGGCAGGTATCTGCGCGGTAAAATGGCTTTTTGCAAAGGTCTCGGAAATAAAATGCCCTCGCTGGTACTTATCAGCGAAGGCATTTTATGAGGTACAGATGGAGTAAGATAGAACTTAGGGCTGGAGCTATTTTATAACAGCAACATCCATGCCATTATAGCAATATTATCACTCTTATGTTACAGGAGATGTTATATTGAATTAAATTATTAAGATAGCAATGCTTTACTAAAATTAACGATCAAGCAAGTATTGTTGATTATGCAGGAAAAATCAAAGCTTAAAGCATTATTTATATTGCGGTGCAAAAAATACATTTCGGATAGTTGATTAACATGGTCATCAGTTTTAGCAGTTTAGTAAATTTAAGTTCACATTAAATCCCTGGTAGTTAAAATAACAGTTGCTATTTTGCTTCTGTTTGATATTTTTAATTTTTCTTTCACTTCGAAGTTTGATGAACTCGTAAAAAGTATCCTCGATGGTGCCCGCAGGAAATGCCCTTGGGGTGCTAAGTAGTCCGCCGCAGACGGACCATATGCCCCCGCTAAAAATCAGCGGGATAAAAAGGCACAGTAGTTGGGACTTTCTACGACGCCATCAAGGTTGATCTACCTGGAACAGATGCAGCAGGAGGTAATTGATAAATGATATTCAGAAAATTGATTTCAGCAATCTTCTTGCTCGGCTTTATTATTTTTCCAGGTTTGGCTCTTGCTTCCAGCCAGGAAAATGTTCCAACCCATGCTTCAAAAAACCCGGCGACAGTCGCCGATGAAGAGCATGCTACCCCGGAAATAGGAAAAAAAGAGGCTCTTCACGGCGCAAAAACACATGAGGCAGCAGGTGCAGGCCATGGCCATGCTAATTTAGGAGAGATTTTGCCGCTATGGAGCTGCATTCCATTTGCATGTATGCTTCTTTCCATAGCTCTTTTTCCCCTTGCCGCTCCGAATTTCTGGCACCATCATTTTGGCAAAATCTCTGCCTTTTGGGCGGCATCTTTGGGATTACCTTTCCTATTCGCTTTTAAAGGGACTGCCCTGTATGAAATTCTTCATATTATCCTTGCCGACTATGTTCCCTTCATCATACTGCTTTGGGCTCTTTATACGGTTTCAGGGGGGATATTGCTACGTGGCTCTTTGCGAGGCACGCCCATTGTAAACACAGTAATATTGATTATCGGTACAATACTGGCTTCATGGATGGGCACCACCGGAGCTGCCATGCTTTTGATTCGTCCATTTTTAAAAGCTAATGATTATCGAAAAAACAGAACCTTTATGGTGGTCTTTTTCATTTTTCTGGTGGCAAATATTGGTGGTTCTCTAACACCGCTCGGTGATCCACCGCTCTTTTTGGGATTTCTCCATGGTGTTACCTTTTTCTGGACCTTTAAGATAATGCCTCATATGTTGTTAACAGCCGGGATCCTTCTGGTAATTTACTTTTTTCTCGATACATACCATTATAAAAAAGAAGAGGGGACAGTCCCTGAAAATGAGGCTAAAGAGCCGCTGAAATTAGAAGGAATACATAATTTTCTTTTCCTTGCCGGCATTGTCGGATCGGTACTAATGAGCGGAATGGTAAACTGGGGTGATGTCAACACATTCGGCATTTATCGGGCAATACAGGATTGGATTCGGGACGGACTTCTAATCTTAATGGGCATTCTTTCTCTGGTAACTACTTCGAAAATACTGCGCGAAGACAACGATTTTACGTGGTTTCCGATCGTTGAAGTCGCTTATCTATTTATCGGTATTTTCATTACCATGATTCCGTGTCTTCTTATACTTAAGGCTGGCTCCAAGGGAGAACTTGCCTTCCTGATCAGTGCGGTAAAGGAGCCGGTTCATTACTTTTGGATAACGGGTATGCTTTCATCTTTTCTGGACAATGCACCGACTTACCTTACATTTTTTAACACCGCCATTGGAAGTTTTTATTCCGGAATGACGGAAGCTAAGGCTGTACCTCTTCTTATGACAGAAAATGCTGTTTATCTTAAAGCAATATCTACAGGCGCAGTTTTCTTCGGCGCCTGCAGTTATATTGGCAATGCGCCGAACTTTATGGTACGATCAATTTCCGAGGAAGCAGGCACACACATGCCAAGCTTTTTCGGCTACATTTTAAAATATTCCCTGGTCTTTTTGATTCCGACTTTTATAGTTGTAACCTTTATTTTCTTTTAGAGGAAAACATGGAAAAAATGATAAAAGAATCAAACATCGCTATTATTGGAGGAGGCATGGTTTGCAAGGCGATCCTCCAAATTTTATTCAGCAAAAACTTCCAGAGCCAAAAGCCTAACATCCTGGGTGTAGCTGATATTGATGTTGATGCGGAATGTTTGAAATTTGCAAAAGAAAAGGGGATATACATCACCAAGGACTATAAAGAACTATTCAAGCTTAAAGAACTTGATTTGATTATTGAATTGACAAAAGACAAAAATCTCCGGGAGACTATTAAAAAGACCAAACCACCCGGAGTAAGTCTAATCGATCATTTTGAGGCCATGTCGGTTTGGAATTTGTATCAAATTGAAGAAGAAAAGACAAAGCTCCTAAAGAAATTGCAAAGCAATCATGGTGACTTTGAAAAAGTCAAAGAGTTATTTGAGCAATTTTCCGATAACTTTGAAAAGATCATCATAGAAAGGAGCACCTATTCACAAAAAATAAGGATGGAACTGGTTGAAAGTGAAAGAACCAAATATGAAATAATCCAGGGTAGCACGATCCCCACATTTGTAATCAACAAAAATCATATTATTACCCACTGGAATAAGGCCTGCGAGAAACTCACCGGATTTTCTGCTGATGAAATGGTCGGAACAAATAAACAATGGGCGCCCTTTAGATCGGGAGAGCGACCGACCATGGCCGATGTGATACTGGATGAAATGAAAGTGGAGGATATAAAAAGATATTACGCCGCAAAATGGCGTAAATCGGATTTGCTCGAAGGAGCATACGAAGCTGAAGAATTTTTTCCCAACCTTGGAGAAAACGGAAAGTGGCTTTTTTTTACAGCGGCTCCCATAAAAGGGCCTGCAGGAGAAATGGTTGGAGCAATTGAGACTCTCTGGGATAAAACCGAGGAGAAAAGGGCGGTGCATAGCCACGAACGTCATAATAGGGAACTTTCCGCCCTTTGTTCTATTTATACCGCATTAAATTCTTCTTTGAGCATGGCGGAAAGGCTGAGCGAAACCTTTTATGAGATCGTCGATTATTTGTTGGTCGGCGGCGTCTCTATGTTTCTAATGAAACCGGATGGAACTATTTCCCTTAAATATTCTTTTGGAATCGGCAAAGATCTTAGTGTGGATGACAGAAAGGACAGCATGATTCATAGAGTATTTCAGGAGGGAAAACCAGCCGTATTTGAAGACGTAACAGAGGATGCCAAAGGGGAAATCGGGTTTTTTGCCAAAGAAGGCGTAAAATCTTTAGTGTATGTTCCCATCAGGGCAAAAGAAAAATCCGCCTATGGTGTTTTGCGTGTGGCCAGCAGGCGCTCCGGAAGGTTCGACCCTGAGGAAAGGGATATTTTAGAACTCATTGGAAACAGAATAGGAGCAGCCGTTGAAAATAACATGCTTAATAACCAATGCAGGAGATCGGAAGAAAAGTATAGATCTCTATTTAATAATGAGCCTCAGCCTATTTTTATTCTGAACATGAAAACATTTGAAATTCTGAATATCAATAAAAGGGCTGAAGAAGGGTACGGTTACTCAAGAGATGAATTTTTAAGAATGAATTTTTTAGATCTGGGGAATGGACAGAGCAAAGAAATACCCAACGCTATAGCGAGGTTACCTAAAGATAAATCGAAGCTTTTTTTAAAAAAACAGCATTTAAAAAAAGGAGGCGCCCCATTTTTTGTCGATATAAATATCTGCTATGCGGAATATGATGGAGGGTATGTCCTTTTAGCCACTACAACCGATATTAGCGAAAGCATTGAAAAGGAAGCTCAGCTGATACAGGCCAGCAAAATGACCACTCTGGGAACAATGGCCGCAGGCATGGCCCATGAAATCAATCAACCGTTGAATGTGATCCAGGTGTGCGCTGATTTCTTTTTGAAAATGATAAAAAAAGGAATGCCCATAAATAATGAAGATTTAAAGTCTATGGCCAATGATATCAGTAAAAATGTACAGCGGGCTTCGGGAGTTATAAAACATATGCGTGATTTTGCCAGGCAGTCTGAAGTTGTCAAAACAAAAATAAATATAAACGATCCCATTAAAGATGTATTTAAAGTGCTGGGCCATCAATTGAAAGTCCATCAGATCGAACTGGATCTCGATCTTGACCCAAAACTGCCCTGTATTATGGCCGATCATAATCGTCTGGAGCAGGTCTTTATTAACCTGGTGACCAATGCGGTGGATGCCATGGACAAAAAAGGCGATGAACTGGGAGACATGGCCTGGGAAAGACTGCTGAAGATAAAATCGTTTGCTGAAAACGGTCAGGCCGTTGTGACTGTTACAGATACCGGCACAGGTATTCCCCAGGAGATAATAGATAAGATATTCGAACCATTCTTCACTACCAAGGAAGTCGGTAAGGGAACAGGATTGGGTATCAGTATCAGTTATGGAATTGTAAAAGACTATAACGGCACCATTGAAATAAAAAGTGAAGTCGATAAAGGAACCACATTCGAAATAAGATTTCCGGTCTCTGAATAATGCAAAAAATTTCACTCCGCAAAATTTTACTAATAGACGATGAAGAAGACATCCTCAGAGTCCTTTCCATGTCCCTTAGAAGCGATGGATATGATGTGGTGAGCGCTCTGAGTGGAAAAGAGGGCCTGGACGTATTTAAAAAAGAATCCCCCGATATCATCCTGACCGATATAAAGATGCCCGGTATGGATGGCATAGAAGTTTTAAAAAAGGTTAAAAAGATTAATCCTGAAACAGAAGTAATCATCATCACAGGCCACGGGGATATCGACACCGCCATAGAAGCTCTTCAATATGGCGCTTCTGATTTTATTAATAAGCCTGTCAGGGATGAAGCTCTTTCCATCGCCCTTGACAGAGCAAAAGAAAAAATTGATATCAGGCTGAAACTAAAAGAATATACCGATGACCTGGAAAATATGGTCAAAATCGCCACTGATGAGATAAAAAGAAAATCCAATTTTCAGACAAAGCTGATAAAAAGCTCCAACGACGGAATTGTAGCTACGGATGACGATTGGAGAATAGTCGTTTTTAACCCGGAGGCAGAAAGAATCTTTGGGTATTCCAGATCTGAAGTTATTGGAAAGATGAAGGTGGTCGCTCTGTATCCACCGGAAATAGTCGGAGCTTTCAAAAGCGAGGCTGAAAATAAACGAAATAATAAAGAGTGGCCATGGAAAGAAATCACAGTTTTATCAAAAGACGGGGAAAATATCCCGGTAAGATTTACCGGGACTGTTTTATATGAAGAAGGGATGGCCATGGGCAGCGTTGCTTTTTTCCAGGACCTCAGAGAAATAAAGCGGCTTGAACAGGAATTGATCAGTTCTGAAAGACTGGCTGCTGTCGGCCAGACTGTGGCCGGGCTGGCCCATTATATTAAAAATATCTTGATAGGACTTAAAGGTGGAAGCTATATTGTAGATGTTGCCCTTGACAAAAATGATACCGACAAGTTAAAAAATGGTTGGCAGGCCATAAAAAGAAACATCGGACGGATATCCGATCTTGTTTTGGATTTGCTTACCTATTCCAAAGAAAGAGAACCGGATTATGAAAACTGCCTGCCCAATGAAATTGTCAATGATGTCTGTGAACTTGTTGAAGCAACTGCAAGGGAACATCATATTGAAATTATAAAAGATTTTGACCTTTCCATCCATGAAGTATTAATGGACCCCAGGTCTATTCACCGCTCTTTATTGAACCTGGTTTCAAATGCCATTGATGCCTGCACTTCTGATGAGTATACCAGCAAGAAATGGCTGGTTCATGTAAAGACAGTCCTTGAAAAGGGTAATATTATCAGATTTGAGGTAAAAGATAACGGATCGGGTATGAGCGATGAGGTCAGGGCAAATCTCGTCGAATCCTTTTTCAGTACCAAAAAAGGCAAGGGGACCGGCCTCGGTTTACTCGTTACCAGAAAACTCATAGAAGAACATCAAGGTAAAATAGATATAACATCTAAGCTGGGAGAAGGAAC
>JASJGP010000297.1:0-3410 GCA_033791485.1 Desulfobacterales bacterium
ATATTGTACAACGATTATAATGGCAGGGGCGGCTGGACGCTTTTAAGGGGCAAGGGTTTCCATCAAGAGGAAATTCTTAAGCTGGAAGGTAAAGTACTCATTGCGGGGCACTGTGCAATTGAAGAGGTCTCTTCCATTTTAATTAAAAAATTAAAAAGAAAAAATGTATATCTCAGTGGAGAGTGCAATGACCTCTGTTCCACAGCGGAAGCAATGTTTCATCTTATGAAGGTTAACCCGATAGATCTGATTCCCCTAAATTCTATAGCGGCATTACGTGCCTTAATAACGGCCAAATTAAAAGGTTCTAACTCAAGAGTACCAAATCCTTTGTCGCATATGCTGAAAAGAGTATAATGGTTTGGTGTTGATAGGGCGAATCCCATCGCAATTATGTTCTTAACCCGGTTTTCCATGCCTCGACCCGCGAAGCACCGTGACCAGGGGTTAGCCGTGTGTATTGCTGTCAACATCGGAATGGCTTATGGTGGACTTGAAAAAACTGAAAATTCTTCACTTGCTCAGTCAGAGGCCGGATTCAACTGGCAGTGGTATATATGTTCAGGCGATGATTCGGGAAGCATCCGCTTGTGGCTACGATAATTATCTGGTTGCGGGTATTCGCTCGGATGCCTGTAATGACACATACTGTATTGAACCAGACAAATCCATGTTTGTGAATTTCCATCATGCGGATGTTTCCTTCCATATTCCCGGTATGAGTGATGTCATGCCTTATGAAAGTACCCGGTTTTGCGACCTTTCCAAAGAAGATCTTCGGGAATATGAAAAGGTGTTTTCCCGAATACTCCAAAATGCTGTTCACACGTTTAAACCGGATATCATTCACAGCCACCATCTATGGATTGTCAGCTCTCTGGCTCGGCAGCTTTTTCCGGATATTCCCATGGTAACGACCTGTCATGGCTCGGATTTGCGGCAATTTCAGAACTGTGCTCACCTTCAAAAAAAAGTTTTATCCGGATGCCGGAAAATTGACGTGGTCATGGCTTTAAGTGAGGCACAAAAAAAAGATATTATTTGCCTTTACCATCTGGCTGCTGAAAGAATTAGTGTTGCCGGTGCCGGGTATAACGACAGTCTGTTTTATTTAGACACAAAACCGGATCCTGATCCGGTGCAATTGGTATATGCAGGTAAGCTGAGCAACGCCAAAGGTGTCCCCTGGTTTTTGCGTGCCTTGCAGTCAATCCGTTCTCCTGCATGGCAGTTACATCTTTTGGGCAGTGGTAGCGGAGAAGAAAAAAAGCATTGCCTCATGCTGGCAAAGGAATTGGGGGAAAAGGTTCGTGTCTACGGCGCGCTTCCCCAGGAGAGTTTGGCTAAAATAATGAGACACTCTCATATTTTGGTACTGCCTTCTTTTTATGAAGGTTTACCCCTTGTTGTCTTAGAAGGTCTGGCCAGCGGTTGCCGAATAATTGCCACGGATCTTCCGGGAACTAAGGAGGTGATTGGTAATTCTGATACAGATTTTATGACCTTGGTCAGAACACCACGCTTACGTTTTACCGATCAGCCATACCGGGAAGATGAATACGCATTTGAGCAAAATCTGAAACAAGCGATTCGGCAACAGATTTATGCGGCATCCAGGTGCGCGCAAATTGATTTATCGCCCATTCAGGATAAACTTGACTCTTATACCTGGACAGGCATATTTAAAAAAGTCAGAGAAGCTTACCTGACATGTTTTATCTAACATGCTGTATTAAAACCACTATATGAGGTCTTATGCAATACCGTTAGATAATAATCATTTTTAAACGATGAAAAACTCGTATATAAGAGATCGTAAAGAAAGAACAGACCGGCTATATTATAATTGAATATGGTATTATAATTAGCTCAACAAATGGACGATATTGCACTTGAGTTCTTTCTTAACGATCTCTAATAGACTCAGCCAGTTCTCTCATTTAAAACGGAACCTATTTATGACAAATAGTATAAAGCGGTAAAAAATTGTATAATCGCCTTGCAGCTATATAATAACATTGTTAATGAAAGAAAAGATCAGGAGATATAACAATGAAAAAAGCATTAATTTTCTTTGCGGCCGGGTGCTTAGGGGCTTTTGCAAACAGCGTGGTTGTGTGGTTATTCGGCGATTTTGGAATAACCAAATCTTTAGGTGTGTCAATTTCACCTGCATTAACAGCAAGTTGGTTATATCCACGTATAGTCTGGGGTGGTATTTGGGGCTGGCTATTTTTCCTGCCTTTGCTAAATTCCAAACCATTGGCTAAAGGTACGATATTAAGTCTTTTCCCAACAATCGTTCAACTGTTTATCGTTTTTCCTTACAAAGCTCATAAGGGTGTCGCAGGTATGGACCTTGGCGTTTTAACACCAGTGTTCGTCTTTGTGTTTAATTGGGTTTGGGGTGTTGTCACATCTTTGGCAATTAAGTTTTCGAGGTAAAAAAAGACATCACCTTATCCGGAAATGTTTTGTGCAGGTTCAGTGAAAAAAGATAAAAGAGCATAAGAAATATCGAAATGAGTGAAAATAAATTGTCCATGGGTCAAACGCAGACTTGATTTCTTATTTTGGGCAGGATTTTTAAACATTCCGCAACTACCATAGACGTCGGGCAGCAGTTCGAGAGATTAACGGATCAGTAGTAGGACAGGGGTTATTGAAATGAAAAATAAAAAAATTGGTTGGATTGGCACCGGGATTATGGGTAAACCCATGGCCATGCATTTGTTAAATGCCGGATATACGGTCAATGTGAACAACCGGACCAAAAGCAAGGCACAAGAGTTAATCGACAAAGGTTGCACGTGGTATGATACACCTGCGGAATTGGCAAAAGACTCCGATATCGTTGTTACAATAATAGGGTATCCTAAAGATGTTGAACAGGTTTATTTTGGAGCGAATGGTATTTTCGAGGAAATTAAACAAAATACCATCTTGATTGATATGACTACCACCAAACCCAGTTTGGCAGTAAAAATAGGTGAACAGGCAAAAAGGGCAGGGTCCGATTTTATTGATGCGCCTGTGTCCGGTGGCGAAATCGGTGCCATTAACGGAACCTTATCGATTATGATCGGCGGAAATAAGAAAACAGTTGATATGATCATGCCTGTTTTTGAGACGTTTGGTAAAAGCATGGTTTATCAAGGTGCTGCGGGTTCGGGGCAGCATACAAAAATGTGTAATCAGATTACCATTGCCGGGACGATGATCGGGATTTGTGAAAGTTTGATTTATGGATATAAAGCAGGGTTGGACTTAACCACCATGTTAGGATCCATAAGCAAGGGTGCTGCCGGATGCTGGGGCCTGGATGTTTAAGCGCCTAAAATTGTAGCGGGCGATTACGCTCCTGGTTTTATGGTGGATCATTTTGTTAAAGACTTAGGTATTGCGCTTGA
>JASJGP010000298.1:0-6224 GCA_033791485.1 Desulfobacterales bacterium
GGTCAGCGCTGTTGCCAATTCCTATGCCCTTTCCATTGTTGGCGGAGGCGATACGGATGTAGCGGTACACAGAGCAAATGAGACCGACAGGATGTCTTATATATCAACAGGAGGTGGTGCTTTTCTTGCCCTGTTAGAAGGAAAAACCTTGCCTGCTGTGGCTGCGCTGGAATCCGCAAGTGGTTGAATCCGACCGAAAGAATAATTCAGCCCGTGTGCCGGGCAGGCTGTATTTGCTGCGGTATAAGATATTAGCCCTGTCAATTTTAATCGTCATTCTTCTATTAGGTTACATATACCGCATACAAATCTGGGAGAAAATCGTTGAGTATTTCCTGATTTTTTCCGACCGGGAACAGATCAAAAACTTTATCACTTCTTTTGGTGCAGGCGCACCTGCCGTTTTCATAATAATTCAAATTCTCCAGGTGTTGTTTGCGCCGGTTCCCGGTGAAACATCAGGCTTTATCGGCGGATTTCTTTTCGGAACACTCAAGGGCTTTTTATTTTCCAGTATCGGTCTTACAGTCGGCTCGTTTATAAATTTTTATATTGGCCGTTTTCTGGGAGAACGATATATCAGAAAAATAATTCCGTCCGATTATTTGAACAGGTTCGATGCTTTTGTAAAACGTAAAGGCGCAGCAGTTATTTTTATACTATTTGTTTTCCCGGGATTTCCCAAAGATTATTTATGCCTTTTTCTCGGTCTGAGTACCCTTTCGTTTAAAGTCTTTTTTATTATTGTCACCATAGGGCGTATGCCGGGAACTTTTTTACTTAGCCTGCAGGGTGCATATCTTTTTGAACAAAACTACCTGGTATTCGCCTTAATTTTTTGTTTATGTATCATACTCTCCTTTCTTGCATACCGGTATAAAGAAAGCTTGTATAAATGGCTGGAAAAGTTCAACAACAAATAGCGGTTTACAGGATGTGTTAAAATTATACTTTTTATTTATTCAAAAACATGTTATAAATTAAGATAAATGTAACTACTCACGTAGTCAGGCTGAAGCTGTTTAGATTGAAGCTTGCATGCCTCTGGCATGGCTGAAGGGAGGCACCCATGCTTCGCCTCCGGCTTCGCAGGGCAAGGAAAAGCACGATTGCCCTACTTTGGTGGAATGTGATTCTTGAATCAACCATGGCTTTTAAATGCGCTTTTTCCTAATAGTCTTCAGCCTTCAACCTATCCACCTGAGTAGTTACAGATAAATTACATAACGATCAATACAGGAGAAGAAATTGGCATTTTGGAGTGTACGAGAAGAACTTAGTCAGGCCAACAGGTTAAGGAGATCCTATTATGAACTTTTAAGAGATGAATTAGATCAACAGCTAATTCAGCATGCTTTAATAGATTCTTATAAGAATTTTCGTAACAGAAAAGTTAAATACCCATTTGTTGAAAAGAGAGAACTAAAACCGCGTGCCAGGATTCCCGACCTGGAGTATGAGTGTCAAAATGTGTTTCTTGTGGTTTTCGTAGAAGATACAATTCCCCCGGAAAATAAAAAGTATATCAGATTTTTTGATGTTAACAAAACAACCAAGGCGAATCTTCTTCAATCCAAAACACTGCCCCTTGCGAATAAAATAGATAGAAATCAAAAATTTCTTGATTCGGCCCACTTCTCTAATTTTTTAAAAATATTGCTTCCTGTAGACTATGCCCTCCTTATTCAAAGAAATCCTGCCAGCAAGGCAAGAAGCCGGTACAGCCTTTCACATTTTCACGTTAGAATCGACTGGCCCATCGCTGATGCAGCGGAAGATCTGGCCAGAAGCCTCAAATACATATCCAAAGATATTTTTGAAAAAGGGGATAAATACGCAGAGGATATTCAGAAAAAGTTCTTTGAATTTTACGGCCTTCCTTTAATGGTAGGAGGCAGAAGAACGGCAGCTATCGTTGCTGCGCAGTATATGAAACGAATCCCATGTATCTCTACCATATATACCGGAAGCAGTGAATCAAGAGCATTGCTTAGAATTTCAGAAAGAGGCCCCTCCAGAGCGGTTTTAATGAAATTCACTGCTACTGAAATGGAGAAAATTGCAGAAGAAAATAATATGGCGCTGCAGACTTTCAAGAAAAATTATGTTGTAGCCCGTGAACAGAAAAGTGGTATCTGTATTTTTCAGGCCACATATTCTCCCACCGATCAATCCAGGTTTCCTGATGACGGTAAATTGCGGGATCTCAAGCCGGATCTGTCATGGCTGACAATAGGCGGGCAGCATATCCTTCCAAAACCGGGAGTGTGGAAACGTCCACCCATACCTTTGAATGTAATTTACTCGTAATCCCTATAGCTTCCAGCTTGAGCGGCCAAAGGCCCTGAGGAGCGTCACTTCGTGACTTGAGGAGCGGACTGACGTTCCTTATAGGCTAAAACCTAAATCCTCAAGCGAAGCCCACTGGTTGTCCGGTTTGAAACATGAAAATTTAGTAGCTTTGTTTATATTTCTTTCATCATCGCAGTTTCATCACAGTCGGGAAACTTGACGCATGTAATGCAGTCTGCCCAGATTTTAATAGGAAGGTCTGATCTGTCTATCTGAACGAATCCGAATCTGCTGAAAAATTTCGGTCTGTAGGTTAATGTAAATACTTTTTTTGTATCAAAGTCTTTTGCTTCGGAAAGAACGGTTTTTGTAAGTTCTGATCCAATATTTTTCCCTTGATAGTCAGGGTGAACAGCAAGAGATCGTATTTCAGCAAGATCTTCCCAGCAAAATTGCAGAGCACAGCAACCGACAATAAGGTTTTCCCTTTCATCCACAGAAACTGAAAAAGACCGGACGTGATCGTATAGTGCGCTTAAAGGGCGTGGAAGAAGTTCACCTTTGACGGCATAATGTTGTAAAAGAGAGTGTATGGCTTTTATGTCGTGTAACTTTGCTTTTCTAATCATTTTACTTAGTCGTAACAGTATATGAACCGTTCCAGTTTATTTCCGGCGGGTTAGATTTAAACTTATTGCATCTATCAATCATTGTATTGCTGGGAGCGTCATCAGGTGAAATCTTTAAAGCGGCATTAAAAATATCTATGGCCTTATCCCAGTTTTGATTGCGGTATGCATGAAGACCTGCTGCGTAATGCTCATTCGTCTTTTTCGCAAGATCGCTAACATCTGAAGCATAACCGAGAAGCTGATAAATTGTTACAGGCTCTTTTTTCCCCACAACATTTATAGTGTCAATCTCCCGGGTTGCAATACGGCTGCCGGCAGCGATGCAGGTTGATTCGCTGATCAGTGTGTAAATGCCGTAGATTTTATTTATTCCTTCCAGTCTTGCCGCAGTGTTAACCGTATCTCCCATCATGGTATAGTCCATGCGGCTTTCTGATCCCATGTTTCCTACAACAGCATTGCCCGTACAAAGACCGATGCGCATTTTAAGCTGTGGTTTTCCTTTTTCCTTCCAGTTTTCGCGAAGCTCGGCTAGCCTTTTTTGCATTGTAATACAGGCGCTGCATGTTCTTTCAGCATGGTTTTTCAAAACATTCGGTGCTCCGAAAAATGCAATAATGGCATCACCTTCGAATTTATCAACAGTTCCTTCATGTTGTAAGATGATATCCGTCATTTCAGTTAAGAATTCATTTAAAAGCTCAACAAGTTCATTTGGTGTAAGTGCTTCGGAAATGCTGGTAAATCCCTGAACATCCGAGAAGAAAGCAGTAATATCCCTGTCTTCGCCTCCGAGTTCGAGGTTACCAGGAGACGCGATGAGTTGATTAACTACTGCCGGGGCAAGGTAAGTTGAAAATGCGTTTTTAATAAACCTTTTCTTTCTGGTCTCCATGAAATATCTGAATGCTGTAATACTGACATACATAAGGAGAATTACAAAGAGAGGGTAAACAAGGTTAAGGACGATTCCGTGTTTAGAAAACAGATAATAACAAAAAAGAATATGCCCCATAAAAACAAGGAAACCGGCAATCACACCTTGTATTACTTCTACACGGGGAAGTACAATACCAAGGAAAATTCCTGCCAGTAAAATGGCAAGAACGTCAAAAATTGCAGACCATTTAGGCTTGTGCAGAAAATCTTCAGCCAGAATGCTGTCAGCTATATTTGCATGTATTTCAAGACCCGGGAATACACTTCCAAAGGGTGTGACCCGCAAATCGTATATTCCTATGGCAGTTGCACCGATAAGTACGATTTTGTTTTTTAGTCTACTATCCGGAACATTTCCCCTTAGTATATCTGTAACAGAAATGTGGGGAAAAGATTTTTCTTCTCCCCTGTAATTTATTAAAATACGCCCGGACTCGTCCGTAGGAATAGATAAATTGCCGATCTGTATATTTTGCACACCATATTCATCAATATTAATTGAAAGGGGGCTGTCAAGAAAAGCACTTACTGTTACCAATGATAGAGGTGCATATAGTGTATCTTTGAATTTAAGAACTGTATGAAGCCATCGAACAACGCCGTCATTATCGGGGGACATATTAAAATATCCGGACAGGTCGGTTGCATTTGAAATTTCTTTAATATTTGATTGCGGGTAAACCGGTTCAACAAGTGTGACATTTTTAGCTTCTTTTGATGTGTAGCGTTCAAATTGGTATCTGGAATTAATGATATTTTTCTTGTGAATTATGATATCTTTTTCTTCAATATGCGCGGAGGCTTTTTTATCGAGCTGGAAAAAGTATCCAAGTACGATTTTTGCAGAAGAGTTTTTTATAGAATCAGCAAGGAGTTTATCATTGTCAGCCTGAGTTTTAAGCCGGTCGAGAAATTTATTATCTTTAGGATTTAAATTGTGCAAAGAACTCTTAATATTATTTATTACCTTAACTATTTTTTTATCATCCGGTTCCAAAAACCCAATGTCAAACGCTATAACCTTTGCTCCTGCATTAGAAAGTTTTGTGACAAGATCTGCCATTTTTGATCTGGGCCAGATCCATTTTCCCTCCCTTGCAATGCTTTTTTCATCAATTACAGCCAGCACAACGTCGGAACGCGGTTCAATTTTTTTCCGGGATTTAAATCTGGCATCAATTGTTTTAAGTTCCATTAAGTCAAGAAAAGGCACTCCTATAGAATAGGCAAAAAGCCCCATTAAAATAATAGGAACCGACAGAAAAATAAAGTTAGACTGAGCTATTTTTTTCAGAAAAGAAATCATAGTTGTGTATTAATATTGTATGATACAAAAAAAGTCAATAACCGGAGAACCGACTGTTTTACTTAAATCGCTTTGGTTCGGTTCCCTTTTTAAAAAGTGCTTTAACTCCTCTATGTGAATTTTCCTTCACAAGAAAGCCAGTTGTCGCATCCATGCGGATTTGTACTACATCGTCAGGGATGTCAAAATATTGGTAAGGTTTGTCGGCAAGTGCTTTTTTCATAAATTCTATCCATATTGGGAGCGCAGCTTTTGCTCCTGTTTCCATGTCTCCGAGGGTAGTAAAATCATCTTTTCCTACCCATACTCCTGTTGAAATCGATGGGGAAAAACCGATAAAAAGGGCATCTTTAAATTCATCGGTGGTTCCTGTTTTTCCAGCAACGGAATGTCTTATGATACGCGCTTTTCTGCCGGTGCCTTCTTCAATAACACCTTTTAACATATTTGTAATTATTGAGGCGCCTGCTCTGGACATGACAACCTTTTTTCGGGGCTTAACACGCCAGATTACCCGCTCATCTTTATCAACCACTTCCATTATACAGTAAGGATTTATCAGTTTTCCTCTGTTTGGGAATACTGAATAACAAGCGGTAAGGTCGATTAGCGTTACATCTGAGGAGCCAAGGGCGAGAGTCAGATTAGATAACAGGGGCGTTTTAATGCCAAGTGTATGTCCGAAGCGGGAAACAGATGAAGCTCCAAGCATTTCGATGAGCCTGACTGCTGGGATGTTTTTAGAAAGTGTCAGGGCTTTTCTAAAGGTAATTTCTCCCTTGAAATTATCTGAAAAGTTTTCCGGGCGCCAGTCCTCGCCCTTTCTGGCTCCTTTGAATACAACAGGGGCATCAAGGATTAAAGTGCTTTGAGGAAAACCTTTTTCAATTGCATAAGCATAAACAATCGGTTTAAAGGCAGAACCTGGTTGTCTTCCGTTAACAGTTGCCCTGTTGAAAGGACTTTTGTAAAAGTCCCTGCCTCCTACCATTGCAACAATGCCGCCGGATTGTATATCCAGGGAAATAAGAGAACACTGCGGTTTTGGGTTTATA
>JASJGP010000299.1:0-10589 GCA_033791485.1 Desulfobacterales bacterium
CCACACCTTTAACAAAACGTAGATATTCGGGCATCAATTCTTTACAGTCATCCATGATAAAGACCCGCTTACAGTATAATTGGATGCCGTGCTTACGTTCAGCCTGAAACAAATCGAAAGGGGCCTTGGAAGGAATGTAGAGCAAAGCATTGTACTCGGTGGTTCCTTCAAATTTTAAATGCAACCGCTCTAAAGGCGGATTCCAGTCATGTGACAGGTGCTTGTAAAATTCTTCATGCTCTTCGTCGGTAACCTGATCTTTTGGCCGAGTCCAGATGGCCTTCATCGAGTTTAAGGTTTCTTCACGGATCACTTTCCGGGTGGTTTCCCCGATGGGCTTTCCTTCTTTGTCCTTTATGACTTCCTTTTCAGGAATGGGTTCATCTTTTTCCACGTCCATAACAATCGGATAAGCCACAAAATCTGAATTTCGGCTGACAATGTTGCGTACAACCCATTGATCCGTATAATCGGTTTCATCATCTTTCTTTTTCTTTAAATCAAGAATAACGGTTGTACCGCGAACTTCTTTTTTAATTTCTTCAACTGTAAAGTCCCCGTCTCCGTTCGATTCCCAGCGAACTCCGGTTTTTGATTCAGCCGCCCGAGTAATAATGGTGACTTTATCGGCCACCATAAAAGCACTGTAAAAACCGACGCCGAATTGACCGATCAACTCCGGTGTCAGCACATCTTTGCTCTGAGCCTGCTCCAAAGCCTTCAGGAAATCGCCTGTTCCGCTTTTGGCAATGGTACCGATATTTTCCATTATTTCTTCATATGTCATGCCGATACCGTTATCAGAAATCTCAAAGGTTTGGGCAATGCCGTCCGGACGCAGCTTGATTTTAAATTCCGTATCATTACCCAGGATGTCCGGGTTGGTTTGCGCCTTGAACTTCATCTTGTCAATGGCATCGGAAGCATTGGAGATCAACTCGCGTAGAAAAATATCCTTATCGGAATATAAAGAGTTGATGATAAGGTTAAGCATCTGTTGAACTTCGGTTTTAAACTGATGGGTTTGTTTTTTTGTCTTCATGAATTCTCCTCGAAATTATATTTTATCAGTTGATTTAAGTTTGACGGTTTTGTAAAAAAACTTTGAATAAGCGCCGGATTGTTAAGTAAAAATGTGCCTTAATTAAAAGATGTCAACCCCTTCGAACCGTTATCGTTGAAAATTGTAAAGCAATACTCTTGGAGAGGATCAAAAATATCGTCTCTGCGATGAGAAAATTATCTTCCGGCGAGGATAGCCTTGGCGGGGATCAGACCGGTGGCACTGGCGGATACGATGTTCCCGGCTACTCCAGGACCGTCTCCGGCGACATACATGCCCTTTATTTTTGTTTCCAGATCTCCAGTCGTTTCAATCTGGGTAGCGAAAAATTTAATTTCCGGAGCATACAAAAGGGTTTCATCGTTGGAAACGCCAGGGATAACAGAATTCAGCTTTTCCAAGCCTTCTATAATGTTAGTCAGAATCCGTTCGGGTAGCCCCATGGCTATATCGCCACAAACTACACCCTTCAGACTCGGTTCAATGTAACCCTTTTGCACCCGGTGCCAGGTGCTACGCCTGCCGCGTTTTAAATCGCCAAAACGCTGCAGAATCGGTTTGCCGCCGCCGATTAATGAGGCCAGCCTTCCAATCGATTCACCGTAAGCCTGGTTGTCTGTCACCGGTTCGGTGAGCACTACCTTTGACAAAAGAGCAAAATTGGTGTTTTCCGACTTTTTGTTGTGATAGGCGTGTCCGTTGACGCAAACGAACTTACTGTAGTTTTCTTGGGTGACAAAGCCACCTTTATTGGTACAGAATGTCCTGGTTTGATCGTCGTATTTGGCGGTCTGAATAAAAAAAGTTGGATCGTAAATTATGTCGCAAATATCTTGCATAATATCATTATGGACCTCAACCCGCACACCGACTTCTATTCCGCGCTGTTTCAAACCGATTCCGTATTTTTGGGCAAGACCGCTGATCCAACTCGCGCCTACTCTGCCCGGCGCCAGAATAACATTGTTCGTGAAATAGGTCTTGCGGTTGGTGACGACGCCGTTTACCCGTTGGTTGGTGACCAGCACATCTTTGACTTCCTCTGATGTGTGAATTACCACCTGCTTGGATTTGATGTAATCGCTCATAGCGACGATGTGGTCAGGCAGGCAGTCACTGCCCAGATGTTTCTGTTTGATAATAAGCAAATCGATCCCGTGTGTCTTTGCAAGTTTACGGATTTTTAGGGCCTCTTGCATATCAGACGGATATACCGGGCCGTCCATGCCGAACCGGTTGAAAACCATTTCCGTCTCGTCAATAATTGCACGGGCCTGCGGAAGCGGCATGAATTGCGTCAAATCGGTTTTTCCCAGCTTGCAAATGTAGTTAAGTTTGCCGTCTGAAAACAGACCGGCACCTCCGATGCCGGATAGGATATTGCACGGTTTACAGTCTATACAATGCCCGGTTTCGCTAATCGGGCATTTGCGTTTTCCGGGAGCCTTGCCCTTTTCAATCAGCAGCACTCGATAGTCTGAATTTTCGCACAGATAGTATGCCGCAAACAGGCCGGCTGGGCCCCCGCCGACGATAATGACGTCATACTTTTCGGAATGGGAGGTGGATTTGCTCATGGAAATTATTACCTTATAACTGTTGACGGGCTCGTAAAAAAGTTTCACCGATGTCTGAGCAGAAATGTCCATATACCCCCGCTAAAAATCAGCGGGATAAAAAGGCGCAGTTGTTTTACAGGGGCGAGGCAATACATGTAGTATGCCGAGTTTCTGAAAAACCGCTGTAACGCAGTAGATGGGACTTTCTACGACGCCATCACGGTTAGATGCGCCCCTTTATTTAGGGAACAAGCATTACCGGGCAAAACGCGTGATAAGTCACTTTTCGGCTAACGCTTCCCACCAGCATGCCTTCGAAAGAGCCCAGCCCGCGAGTACCCATTAGAATCAAGTCAATCTTTTGGGTTTCAGCCACGGAAAGAATCGCTTCTGCTTCCGGTCCTTCAAGCAATTCTTCATTGATTTCACAACTAATTTTACCTAAAATTGTACGGGCTTCGTCTAAAATCGACTGTCCTTCCCGTTTTCGCCAGGCAATAAGTTTTTCAAATTGGTCATAACTGCGTAAATCCGATGTTTGGGGATAGGCATAAACGAGCCAGAGACTCGCTCCAAAGCGCTCGGCCAGCTCTCGTGCGCAGCTTAATGCACGTTTGCTGTGTTCAGAGCCATCGATTGCAACAATGATACGGTTAAACATCTCTTCCTCCTTCATACAAAAAGCTTTAAGAACCTAATATATAAGAGATCACCCATTAACGGTCTGCTGCCTAAATCGATTTTTTGTGAGGGCAAACTGCGGCAAATTCTTCTTTAGCTCGGATGATGCATGTTGAAAGTTTGATGGTTTTATGGCCTTCAGTGCGTGATACTTTTTGTTTTATAATGCTGAATTCTCCAATTCTATCCCCTGATACCGCTTCAAGATTGTTGCCAGCAGGACTGTTTAGGCATATAAAACGGTTTGTTTTTGGGTTAGAAGGCTTTTTGTCTTGATAAAATTTATTAGTGACCTTCAAAATGACAGGTCATTGTACTTTAAGCTTTAGATTTTCTCAATCACTTCATAGGCTTTATCAAGGGCTGAATCCAGCTTTTCAGGCTTTGTTCCGCCGGCCTGGGCCATATCGGGCCGTCCACCGCCGCCGCCGCCGACTACGGCTGCTACCTGTTTTACAATATTGCCTGCATGGTAGCGGTCAACAAGATCCTTTGAAACAACGACAATCAGGAGTACCTTTGACCCGGCGACGCTTCCTAAAACAACAATGCCGGACTTTATCTTCTCTTTGAACCTGTCAGCCAGGTCTCTTAAAGCTGCGGTACTGTCAACTGCAACCTTTTTTACAATAACCTTATTACCGTTTATGGTTTTGATCTCTTCTTTGGCATCGTCTGTGGACATGACTGCAATTTGTGCTTTTAATTTTTCAATCTCTTTTTCAAGGGTTTTCTGGTCAGCAAGTATTTTCTCTATTCTTCGGGGTACAACTTCCGGCTTGTCTTTAAGCAGCTGTGCCGTATCCCGAACAATTTTTGAGGTCTGCTGGACATATTCCACGGCTGCCCCTCCGGTCAAAGCTTCAATCCGCCTTACACCTGACGCAACGCTTGAGTCTCCTCAAATTTTAAAAAGCCCTATATTGCCGGTTTTTTCGGCATGTGTACCGCCACAGAGTTCCTTGCTGAAATCTGCAAGGGAAACGACCCTGACCCTGTCACCATATTTTTCTTCAAAAAGTGCCGTGGCACCCGTTTTAAATGCCTCTTCAGCATCCATCTCTTCGGTGTGTGCAGATATGTTTTCCCGTATCCTCTCGTTAACAAGGGATTCAATCTTATCTAAAGTTTGGATATCAATCAGAGAAAAGTGACTGAAATCAAAACGGAGCCTGCCCGGAGTTACATGGGACCCTGCCTGTTTTACATGATCCCCTAAAACCTTGCGCAGGACGGCATGGAGTATATGAGTAGCGGTATGGCTGCACTCGGTGGATTTTCGCTTGTCATCATCAACACTAAGGGTTACGGTTTCACCCTTTTTTATTTTTCCTGAAACGATTTTTCCCTTGTGAATAACAAGCCCCGTGGGATCTTTTATTGTATTTGAAACCTCTATTTCAAGGTCCTTTCCGGTTATCACTCCGGTATCTCCCGCTTGTCCCCCGGCTTCTCCGTAGAAAGGCGTGGCTTCGGTAACGATTTCGATACTGTTTCCCGCTGACGCCTCGGAAACTTCCTTTCCGTTTTCAACCAGGAGAAGAACCTTTGAGTCACAGGTCTTCTTATCATAACCGGTAAATTCAATCTTTATCCCCTGTGCTGAAAGTTTTTTATAAGCATCACCGATTCCAGAAAATGTTGCAACAGACCGGGACCTGGTGCGCTGGTCATCCATGGCTTCATCAAACCCCTTCATATCCAGGGTCATCTTTTTGTCCCTTACAACATCTCTTACGATATCCACCGGAAACCCATAAGTGTCATACAGCTTAAATATAATATTTCCAGGAACCTCATTTTCACCTTTTGCTTTTATTTCAGAAAGAGTGTCGTTTAACAGCTTAAGTCCATTATCTAAAGTTTCCGAAAACCGTACCTCTTCGTTTTTTATAACATTGGTGATAAAAGCCGAAGCTTCGTTAAGTTCAGGATATGCGCCTTTCATGATATCAAATACAACTCCCGCAGTTTCATGTAGAAAGGGCTTTGTCAGACCGATATTTCTTCCATATCTTATGGCTCTTCGCATGATACGACGCAGCACATATCCTCTTCCTTCATTGGAAGGAAATACCCCGTCGCCAATTAAAAATGCCGCTGCCCTGCTGTGGTCAGCAATGACTTTCATGGCCACATCAGCTTCTTTTGATTCTCCGATTTTCTTTTCAGAAAGATCTTCGGCCTTTTTCATTATAGGCAAAATAAGATCCGTGTCATAATTTGTGGGTACATCCTGGATTATCGAAACCATACGCTCCAACCCCAGACCTGTGTCAATACTTGGCTTCGGAAGGGGTGTCATTTTGCCGTCGGCATCCCGGTTGAACTGCATAAAAACCAGGTTCCATATTTCAAGAAATCTGTCACATTCACAGCCTAACTTGCATTCAGGTTTGCCACACCCATATGCTTCTCCACGGTCAAGGTGTATTTCGCTGCATGGCCCGCACGGCCCGGTATCACCCATGGACCAGAAATTGTCTTCTTCACCGAATCGTACAATTCTTTCTTCCGGCACGCCGATGTTTTTTTGCCACAAATCATTTGCTTCATCATCATCCAGGTAAATCGAAACCCATAGTTTATCTTCCGGAAGCCCGTATCCGTTAATTAAAAGATCCCAGCCATATTCAAGTGCTTTTTCTTTGAAATAATCACCAAATGAAAAATTTCCCAGCATCTCGAAAAAAGTGTGATGCCTGGCAGTATAACCTACATTCTCCAGGTCGTTGTGTTTCCCACCGGCACGCACACATTTCTGGGAGGTGGTAGCTCTTAAATACCCGCGGTTTTCCTCCCCTAAAAAAGCGCGCTTGAACTGGACCATTCCGGCATTAACAAAAAGCAATGTAGGATCATCCTGGGGTACCAGAGATGAACTCCTTACAATCCGGTGATCATATTTTTCAAAATATTCAAGAAATTTTCTTCTTACATCATTTCCTGTCATAAAATACTCCATTTTGCATTTTTATTCATAATTTATTAGCTCGCAGCTGATAGTTAAACCGTAAACCTTTTACTTCCTATCTTCCTTACCCTTAGCATCTTTAACAGTATCTTCTTTATTTTCCTTCTTTACAGAAAAACCTAAAGCTTCTCTTGCTTTGATATAAACTGCATCATAGATATCTGAATTTTCTTTTAAAAACTTCATTACGTTTTGACGTCCCTGACCCATCCGCTCACCTTCATACGAATACCAGGAACCGCTTTTCTCAATTATTCCTGCCTCGGCGCTGGTATCAATAAGATCACCTATTTTAGAGATTCCTTCACCGTACATAATATCAAATTCGGCATCTGTAAAAGGGGGCGCCATTTTATTTTTGACCACGCGCACCCTTGTCCGGTTGCCTGTAATCTCCTGGCCATCCTTTACAGCACCTATGCGTCTTATATCGAGCCTAACCGAAGAATAGAACTTCAATGCATTCCCTCCGGTAGTTGTTTCAGGGTTTCCGAATACAACCCCTATTTTCATGCGGATCTGGTTAATGAAAATCACAGAGGTCATAGTCTTGTTTATAGTACCGGTCAGTTTTCTCAAAGCCTGGGACATTAGCCTGGCCTGGAGGCCCATGTGAGAATCTCCCATCTCACCTTCTATTTCAGCTCTGGGTACAAGAGCCGCAACAGAATCTATGACTATTATATCTATGGCCCCGCTCCTGACCAGCATATCACTAATCTCGAGTGCCTGTTCGCCTGTATCCGGCTGAGAAACCAAAAGCTCTTCACAATTAACACCCAATTGTTTAGCATATCTTATGTCAAGGGCATGCTCAGCATCGACAAATGCTGCAATCCCACCCTTTTTCTGAGCTTCAGCCACAACATGCAGGGCAAGTGTTGTTTTTCCTGATGATTCCGGACCAAAGATTTCAATTACCCTGCCTCTTGGAATACCGCCGATTCCCAATGCTTTATCAAGGGCAAGTGAACTTGTCGATATTACGGGCACGTCTGCTATAGGCCTGTCCCCCAGTTTCATAATAGAACCTTTACCAAACTGCCTTTCTATCTGACCTATTGCGCTTTCTACTGCTTTTTCCTTATCAGGTGAAATGCTCATTATTTCCTCCTTGTAACCTGGATTAATCTCAGTCATGCCCGGATAAACCGGGATTTAATGCCGCACTCATCAGCTTTGTATATACAGCGCCTGATGGTTTAAGCTCACTTTTAAATAGAACAACTTCATTGGCTATAAATGTTTTTGATTCAAATCTTCCGAATTCTTTCATGGCATCAATCAACCGCCTGGCATCAATCTTTCTTTTGATTCGTGCTATTGTAAGGTGCCCCTTAAACGGTCTCTTTTCCTTTGGAAATCCAATTGTCTCAAGTTTTCCATCCAGAGTTTTTTGCAAATCTGCAAGCTCTCTTGTCTGGCCGGCAATTCCAGTCCATATTACTCGAGAGCGTTTGACACCCGGGAAAAACCCTATCCCTTTTGCACCGAGAGACATGGATGCATTCTCTCCTGCTGCTCTGATTATGGCATCACCAGCTTTTTTTATATCTTCTTTATTTATATCGCCTAAAAATTTCAGTGTAAGATGAATATTTTCCGGACGCACCCACCTCGCTTTAAACCCATAAGACCTTAATCCTTCTTGAATTTTACGAATGAAAGCTGAAATTTCATCAGTAAGTTCTATGGCTATAAACGCTCTGGCAGTATCAGACATCTCGTATCCGTTCACGCTCATTCGGAACAAAAAGGTATCTCAATCTACGTCTTGTAAGCGTTCACAGGTGCTGCAGATGTGCGTTATCAGGGCGATCAGCTATAGTCGTATGCTGCTTGCCCTGATCGCGCGCAGATGCGGTGCCTGATAACGCTTACGACATCTCTTACCGGTTATCTTGACGGCAGCGTAAATTGCGGCTCTCCGATTATAAATTTCCCCGTTGATATCTTTTTCTTTAAAATCTCAGCAATCTCACGGGCCTTTACAATGCTCGAAAGTGGTACAGTGGGCACGTTTTTACCTTTTAATTTTATATGACCGCTTTTAAGTTCCGCGTAACTTACCTGGCCGTAACTTTTGGAAATTCCGTTTGGATAATCATGACCGTAATCAATAATCTGGGTAAATATCTCTTCATCCGATATCGCCGTATACTTAACCATTTCTTCGTTCAATATGGGAATAGGAACCCCAAGTCCTACAGCAAGCGAGCATCCATACCCCTGTATACTCAATCCCATAAGCCACTTTTGATTCATCTTCTTCAAATTGCCCATTACCATCAGCGTTCCGGCCGGTGTGACGGGAACTCCCTTTTTTGTTCTCTTTACAGAAGGCTTATGCTGAGTACCGTGCCATGTGACATACCCCTCTGTACCGCCGAGGAAAATTCTGGTTCCAATACCGATAGTCTTGTAATAGGGGTCGTTAAAAAGCGGGCTGAGCTGCCCTGCTGAGCAGTAGTTTGCATTGGCTGCTTTTGGTTTTAATGCGCCCATATATGTATAAACTGTTTTTTTTGTCAGATTTATCGCACAGTTATAGTTCTGATAGGCGTTTCTTGAATTACATAACATGGCCTGTGGAAGTGTACGCAGGGTTATTTCTTTTTCGATCATCCGGTTGGGATAACAATCCGTTCCATAACCTTTAGCCTTTAAATGAACTTTTTTCCCAGCTAAAAGATCCTGTATCACATGTCCGCCGCCATAGTTAAATTCACCGGGATAGACTTTGTTAAGCGGATCATCCTCACATGGCTCAGTAGCCCCTAGGTAGCAATCGACTGCAGCTATGCCGGCGTATGCTGGTACGTTATTAAGCCAGACACTGGACGCCTTTATCCCAGGCTTTGAATGCCCGAAATTTATAAATGCTCCTGAAGAGCACATTGGAGCAAATGTACCGGTTGTAACTACATCAACATGCGTAGCGGCCTTTACAGCCCCTTCTTTTTTTACAATATCGATAATCTCCTCGGCAGTAACAACAACGACTTTACCGGATTTTATCTTTTCATTTATCTGCTGATAGGTCTTGTTGACTTTGTGTTTTTTCATTAAAGCTTTTTCCTTTATCTTTCAATAAGATATATTAGTCTTTAAGACTGACTCTATGGCTGACAAAGATAAAATTAGTACCAGCAATAATAATGATAATCAAGGTAAAGTTTTTCGTTTCTTGACTTTTCACAGCCTTCACGGTAAAATTTTTTTGTATTATATGTTTGGAATAAAATTTCCCATAGAATAATAACATAAACTATAGCGGACACATAATGAACAACCTCGTTAAAATTGAAGACATATCCATAGGTCAAAACGCTCCCCTTGCTTTGATTATGGGGCCATGCGTAGTAGAAGATTATGAAACGACCTTTGAAATAGCATCCTTTCTGAAGGAACTTACTGCAAAGTTGGACATTCCCTTTATATTCAAAGCGTCCTATGATAAGGCCAACCGTACTTCTATCAACTCTTTCAGAGGCCCCGGAATTATGGACGGTCTTAAAATCTTAAATAATATCAAAGAAAAACTGAACGTCATGATACTTTCTGATGTTCACAGTATAAGTGAAGTTGCCGACGCAGCGCAGGTTCTGGATATCATTCAAATCCCTGCATTTCTATGCAGACAGACTGATTTCATACTCGAAGTCTCAAAAGCGAAAAAACCGGTAAATGTTAAAAAAGGACAATTCCTCGCCCCATGGGATATTGTAAATGTTGTGGAGAAAATAAGATCTACCGGAAATAACCGGGTACTGATTACAGAAAGGGGTGCAATGTTCGGATACAATAACCTGGTTGCCGACTTTCGCAGCATAAAGATAATGCAAGATACCGCAGGACCTGTAATTTTTGACGCGACGCACAGTATTCAGCTTCCAGGCGGAGCCGGTACAAGTTCCGGGGGACAAAGGGAATTTGCTCCAGTACTTGCAAAAGCAGCGGTTGCTGCAGGTGCTGACGGAATTTTCATGGAGGTTCACAAGGACCCTGACAAAGCCCTTTGTGATGGACCAAATTCATTAAGACTTGACGGCCTTGAAGAACTCCTTACCTGCCTGAAGGCGATAAAAAAGGCTGTAAGCAGTTAATTCATAAGGTTTTAAGTGTTAAGTTTTATGTTAATGATATTATCTGTTTTAAAACAGACTTAAAACTTAAAACGTTTCGTAAAAGAAAGTTTTTTACTTTTTACGAAGCCTTAATATTTTATGCTTGAAAATAAATTAAAAAAAATTAAACTCCTACTTCTCGACGTAGATGGCGTCCTCACCGATGGTAGCGTCATATACAATGA
>JASJGP010000300.1:0-2549 GCA_033791485.1 Desulfobacterales bacterium
TGAAATTTCCGTTGACGACAGAAGGGAAAATTTCGCTGAAGTTGAAACCGGTTTCCCGGAAGAAACGGCAGTTAAAGAAGCTAAACGATGCCTGAGTTGCAGGCGGTGTCTGGGATGTGCCCTGTGTTGGGCTGAATGCAAACCGGAAGCCATCGACTTTACAATTCCGGATGAAAAACTGGAACTGGAATTTGACGAGATCATTATTACAAAGGGCCAGGATAACGCATTTCTTCCGTTTAATCCCGAACTGGGTTACGGAACCTTTCCTGATGTCATAACGGATTTGCAGTTTGAACGCATGCTCTCTCCCACAGGCCCCTCCAACGGGTTAGTCGTATCCCCTCTGGATGGCGAAATCCCCGCGCGCAGTGCCATTGTTCAGGGCCACTCAGATGACGACGAAGCGCATCTTCTTTCAAGCCTGATTTTGGGAGTGAATGAATCCATACTTGCCCTTGACAAAACCAAAGGACTTGAGGTTGTGTTGATATCCCCCACCTGTCAACCCTTCCAGGACGGGTTTCTTCCCGAAGCAAAAAAAGTCTCCGGCCTTCAAATCATAGAGGGAATTCCTGAATCAGCTGAAAGGAAACAAGACGGGGAGCCTCTAACTCTTAAGTATTCTGAAAACGATAAGCAAAAGGAAGAGACTTTTGAACTGGTCGTTATCCTGACCAAACAGAAAATTTCTCCCGAACTTGTATCATTAAGCAAAAAGTTCGAACAGGAGATAATATAATCTGTCTTCCCGACATTAGATTGGCAGTATTGTTAATCACGAAAACACGAAAGGGCGAAAACACGAAAATAATTCTTAAGAAGCTAAAGCCAAATAACCTGATAAAAAGCCGGAAAGAAAATTACATATCTTTCCGGCTTTTTTAATGTCTGATTACCGTGAAACAGGACTTATCCATTCTTCTCTGATTGAAATACCCACCCTATTCAAGCAAGGATACACCAATCTTTTCTTTATATGTGCTGATAAATATACCTATAGTTATCTCCTTTTTTAAAAAATACTTTGTTTTCTTGACCTAAGTCAATGCATTTGCCCAGCCTGGCATGTAAAATGCAAATAAGGAAATGGTCCTTAAAAACATTTTATGGGAAAGTTATTCAACCCCAAACCAATAAAGGAGGAAAGTTATGTTTTGTTTTCAATGTCAGGAAACAGCCAAGAACACAGGCTGTACAATTAAAGGTATGTGCGGGAAACCGGAAGAAACCGCAAATCTTCAAGATCTTTTAATCTATGTGTTAAGGGGTATTGCAGTTTATGGTGAAAAGGCAAAAGAACTCGGCATCTACGATAAGGAAACGGGATTATTTATCGCACAGGCGCTTTTTACCACAATCACAAATGCCAACTGGGATAACGATCGGTTTGTCGCTATTATAAAAGAGGCTTTAAAGCTCAGAGAAGCGCTGAAAGGTAAATTTTTAGCTGCCTATAAAGAAAAAAACGGAAAAGATTTTGATGAAAATTTACATCATTCAGCAACATGGTTTTCAGATGATGCAGCCGAGTTTAATGAAAAGGCTAAATCGGTGGGCGTTTTGTCAACAGTGGATGAAGATGTTCGCTCTTTGAGGGAGCTTTTAATCATCGGTTTAAAAGGAGTTGCCGCTTATGCGGATCACGCCGCCATTTTGGGGTTTGAAAAAGAAGATATCTACGATTTTCTTATGGAAGCCCTGGCATCCACCACTAAAGATTTATCCGTGGATGATATGGTCGGACTGGTCATGAAGGCCGGCGAAACGGCTGTCAATACCATGGCGCTGCTCGATGAAGCCAATACAACTGCTTACGGAAATCCCGAAATCACCGAAGTAAATATTGGTGTGGGGAGTAATCCTGGGGTTTTAATCAGCGGTCATGACCTCAAGGACATGGAAGAGCTTTTGAAACAAACCGAAGGTACCGGAGTAGATGTGTATACACACGGCGAAATGCTTCCTGCCAATTACTATCCGGCATTTAAAAAATATGATCACTTTGTGGGCAACTACGGTGGTTCATGGTGGAAGCAGAACAAGGAGTTTGAATCCTTTAACGGTCCTATTCTCATGACTACAAACTGTATTATTCCCATGAAAAAGAATAATACATATCAAAGTAGAATCTTTACCACAGGCATGACAGGTTATCCTGATGTAAAACATGTACCGGACAGGGCCAAAGGCGGCTCAAAGGATTTTTCTGAGATTATTGAACTTGCAAAAAAATGTGATCCGCCGACTGAAATTGAAACCGGTAAGATTGTGGGAGGTTTTGCCCACAATCAAGTACTTGCACGTGCTGATAACGTGGTTGATGCAGTAAAATCAGGAGCGATTAAAAGGTTTGTCGTAATGGCCGGCTGCGACGGGCGTCAGAAATCGAGAAACTATTTTACCGAAGTTGCCGAAGCTCTGCCGCAGGATACTGTGATTTTAACTGCCGGTTGCGCAAAATATCGATACAACAAGCTCGATCTCGGCGATATCGGTGGTATCCCGAGAATTCTTGACGCCGGGCAGTGTAATGATAGCTATTCTCT
>JASJGP010000301.1:0-10351 GCA_033791485.1 Desulfobacterales bacterium
TGGCAAACGGCATTACATCTGTTGAAATGGTTGAAGAAGCCGGGCGTGGCGGGATGATCGGATTTTTCGGGGCTGCCGGTCTTTCCCTTGATGAAATAGGATCTGCCATTGCCAGACTGAAGGGGTCTTTACCCAACTCCCCGTTTGGTTTTAACCTAATCCACAGTCCGAACGACCCTGACCTTGAAGCTGCTGTAGTCGATTTGTATTTAAAACAATCAGTCCAGCTTGTCAGCGCATCTGCCTATCTCGATTTGACCCTCCCCCTGGTTTACTTTCGCATAAAAGGGATTCATCGCGACAGCATTGGAAACATTGTTTGCCCGAATAAAATTATAGCGAAAGTTTCCAGAATCGAAGTCGCCGTAAAATTCTTTTCACCACCGCCTGATAAATTTATCACACAACTCATTGAAAGAAAAATGATTACACCGGAAGAAGCCGCTCTGGCCGAATCGGTTCCCATGGCCTGTGATTTGACTGCGGAGGCCGATTCAGGCGGTCATACCGATAACAGGCCTGCGATTACCTTGCTTCCGACCATGCTCGCCCTGCGTGATGAAATGACTGACAAGTACAGGTATCAGAACCCGATTTGCGTTGGCCTTGCCGGAGGAATAGCCACTCCCCAATCGGCAGCTGCCGCATTTGCCATGGGTGCGGCTTATATCCTGATCGGTTCTGTTAACCAGTCGTGTGTGGAAGCCGGCACCTCGGATATTGTCCGCCAATTGCTTGCAGAAACTCGCCAGGCCGATGTCACCATGGCACCTGCTGCGGATATGTTTGAAGCGGGTGTGAAGGTCCAGGTACTCAAACGTGGAACCATGTTCCCTTTCCGCGCAGCAAAGCTTTATGACCTTTACTCTACTTATGATTCCCTTGACTGTATCCCGGAAAAAGAAAAACAACTTCTGGAAAAAGATTTTTTCCGCTCAAATTTTCAGCAAACCTGGCAACAGACCAAAACTTTTTTTTCAAACACCGATCCCCAACAAATCATCCGGGCTGAAAAAGATCCAAAACATAAGATGGCTCTTGTGTTCCGTTCCTATCTCGGCCTTTCATCAAACTGGGCAAATTCAGGGGAACCGTCCAGGAAAATAGACTACCAGATCTGGTGCGGCCCTGCCATGGGTGCTTTTAACCAGTGGGTAAAAGGATCATTTCTTGAAAAGGTAGAAAACAGGAAAACCGTCACAGTTGCCATGAACCTGCTCCTTGGTGCATGCGTGTTAACCCGTGCAAATCTGCTCAAAAGCCAGGGTATCTCGCTTGGGCCCGATATGGAAAAATTCTCACCCAGACCGTTTTCGGAAATTAAGAAACTGCTTGAAATTAGAAAATAGAAATTTGAGATCTGGCCTTCATGCTTTTTTTCTGATAAGTTTTTGCAATCATGATGTATTTCGCTTCAACCCTTGACCCTTTTGCCCCTTAGGATCACTCCAGCTCTTTTTGCGGTAATCCTGAAAACGGAGTTGCACCATGAAAATAAATCCAGACCTTGTGGGTACGCCACTTAAGAATTATCAAACTAAAATCAACTGGCAGGAAACCACTAATTATGCCGCGGCAATCGAGGACAATAACCCTAAATATTTTGATGACAGCCAAGAGGACCCAATTGTAGTACATCCCATGTTTGCAGTATCGGTGACCTGGCCAATCTTAAGCCGGTTGGAAAAGTTCATTGAATCCAAAGATTTCCCCAAAGAAATATTGTTGACCCAGGTGCATTACAGTGAACATCTTATTTTACATCGTTTGATACGCCCGAAAGATGAACTGTCAATAACCGGATCTTTAAAAGCCTTTTTGCCTCATCGGGCAGGGACCCACACCATTGTCTGCCTTGACGCTAAAGACATGAATGGGGACCCTGTCTTCACTGAGTATATTGGCGCCATGTTGCGGGGAGTAGCCTGTGGAGAAGGTGGCAAAGTAGGTGACGTGCCTTTGCTTCCAGAAAATAATAACGAAGTAGAGCCCCTGTGGACATCTTCCATTCATATTGATCCTTTGCGTCCTTATGTATATGACGGATGCAGCAACATTGAATTTCCTATTCACACCTCACCAAAGTTTGCACATGCTGTAGGCCTGCCGGGGATTATTTTGCAGGGAACCGCCACCCTGGCATATGCGATTCGTGAACTGGTGAACATAGAAGCCGATAAAGACCCTGCCAGGATTTCAGAAATTGCATGCCGGTTTACCGGAATGGTCCTGCCCGGAACCGATATTAAAGTGTGCTGTACAGGAAAGAAATCCCATAAAGATTTTACCGATGTTTTTTTTGAAGTCCAAAACGATGAACAAATAAAGGCGATTCGTACCGGATATGTAAAAATAATGAAAAGGAGGATAAAATGATCAAGCATGAAAGACTGCCGCTGCTTAATTCCTATATTGACAAATGGGCCAAAGAACAGCCGGATTCGGTGGCCATGGTTCAACATGAAGACGGCAAAGAAATTACTTATAAAAAGTTTGGTTCATTAATTGATTTTTTTGCGCTCAAATTACTTGACATGGGTATTCAAAAAGGAGACCGGGTGGCAACCCAGCTGGTATTGCTTCCGGAACATATGGCACTTATGTATGCCTGTTTTAAAATTGGGGCTATTATTGCCCCTTTGGATCTCCGCCTGACTGAAAATGAAGTTGTACGGGACATCAACAAGATTGAGCCTATAGCCTTTTTCTTTTTAGGAGAAACCCCTGTCCGCGATTTTAGAATGGTTGGGAAAGCTGTAAGCAAGGGATGCCCGTCAGTAAAACACCTGGTGCAATTCACCGCAGACCCGAAACCCGGAGATATTATTGAAGGGGCTGTAAGTATTTCAGATCTCATGAATAAGATGCGCCTGGTGTGGTTGAAGCTGACGGATATTTTCACCGGAAAGCTTAAAAAGGCGTATCAGCAGATGGACAAGAGAACCCCGGCATTGATCATTTATACAACCGGAACCACCGGAGAACCCAAACCGGCTGTGTTATGCCATGAAAATATTATTGTTCAGAACCAGATATTGGAAAGAGGCCTTGATTTTAAAGGCAACATAAAAGATTTTTCAATTCTGGTGAATCTTCCCCCCAGCCATGTCGGGTGTGTCACCGAAACATTTATGACCACCATGTTCTTGGGGGGAAAAGCCGTTCTTCTGAGGATATTTGATACCAAAACCACTCTGGAAGCCATTGAACGCCATAAGGTTAAGGTGCTTGGACAAATACCCACCATGTTCCGAATGCTGTGGAATTTTCCGCAATATGAAACGTATGATCTTTCAAGCCTTGATTTTGTTGCCTATGCCGGCTCAGCAGTTGATACAACTTTTCTTAAGAAACTTTCAACCATGGCGCCAAGATTCGGAACAGGTATTGGAATGACGGAAAATGCCGGTTTTGCTACCTTTACACCTGCCGATATATCCCATGAGGAGATGGCAGGACAGGTGGGACGGGCCTTTGATGATCTGGCCAAAGTATCCATTCGAAAGCCCATGGAAAATGACGGATTTGCAGGAGACGAATTGGCTGACGAAGAGATCGGAGAAATTTGTTATCACTCTCCCATAGTGTTTTTAGGATATTATAATCAGCCGGAAGAAACAAAAAAGGCTGTTTCAGAAGAAGGAATACTTTATACTGGGGATTTGGGATATTTCAAACAAATGGACGGTTATAAAGCCTTATATCTTTCCGGGCGAAAGAAATTTGTTATCAAACAAAAAGGATATAATGTCTTCCCCGGAGAGGTTGAAGAGCATATTACTCAAATGGAAGGGGTTGATGTGGTGGAGGTCATCGGTAAGAAACATCGGCTTTTTGACGAAGGAATTTTTGCTTTTGTCCGTCCGGGTGCAGATATCAGTCTGACCAGCCAAGATGTGATGGAACACTGCAAGGCCATAGCTTCTTATAAAAGACCCCAACATGTTGAAATCTGGCCTCCTGATAAAGAACTGCCGTTGACCCGAAGCACAAAAGTTGACAAACTCAAATTAATAGAACTGGCTGATCCCATCATAGAAAATTTAAGAAATAAGGGAAAGTGGGATGCAAACCAGGAAGAAAAAACGGATAAGACTAAAGACTCAAATTAAACTGGCTTGTACCATGGGGTAAGGTCAGGTAAGGTCAATGATAATCAAAACCAGTGGAGGTTATTATGATGACATTGCAGGAACAACTCGAGGCGATCAAGGCCCAGACCGCCTCCATGATGACACCGGAGATCATAGCCGCTATGAAACAGGGTTATGAAGAGCTGGCGAAAAGAAATGTATTGGAAAAAGTATTAAAGACCGGTGAAACAGCCCCGGCATTTGCCCTGCCCAATTCTCAAGGCAACATAATTCGTTCGCAGGATCTTTTGGCAAAAGGGCCACTTGTGATCCTGTTTTACCGCGGCAAATGGTGACCTTACTGCAACGCAGAGCTGGTAGCCCTGCGAGAAAGCTATTCGGACATTCAAGCGGTAGGAGCGTCTCTGGTTGCGATATCACCCCAGCTTCAATCCTACACCCAGGAACTTGTAAAAGAACGCCGGTTGCCGTTTGAGGTACTCAGTGACCAGGGGAACACAATCGCCGCCGCCTTTGGCATTGCTTTTTCATTGCCCGAAAGTATGCGGTGGGTTTACGGGGAAGTATTTAAATTCGATCTACCAAAATACAACGGGGATGACAGCTGGGCCTTGCCCATGCCTGCGCGCTTTATTGTCGATCAACACGGCGTGGTTCAGGCTGCAGATGTGAATCTCGACCATACGGTACGTCCCGAACCCGCTTCGGCACTCGAAGTGTTAAGAAACCTTCAAACTTGAATGGACGGCGTGTGTCGCTCGTTTATTGTAAACGGTCATCAATTCTTTTGCCAATCAGCTGAAAACACCGTTTGATAAAATGCCGCCTTATTCTAATTTGATGGATGTGCAGGTTCATTGGAATGGGAAAAATTGATTATTAATAAATCTTGGCCGAGAAAAGTGATATTGTCAATTAATGATTAGAATCACCGGAGGAGTTAAAAATCTATCCGGCTGTTCACTACTCTTTAATTAATTTCAATCATCAATTTGCTAACGATCCTCTAACTTCCTGCCCTTATCGTCAATGAGTTCCAGCAATACGCCGTTCATCTTATTGGGGTAAACAAAGGCAAATTCACAATCCCGAAACGGACGGGCGCCCCCAATAAAGGAATAATCTTTCTGTTGCAGCTCACCCATGGCCTCGCGGGTGTTGTCAACGTTAAAGCTGATTACCATGACGCCTTCGCCTCTTTTCTCGATAAACCGGGCAACATACCCATCGGGTGTGGTAGATTCCATCAGTTCGAAACCCACTTCCCCCACCCAGTATCTGGCCACCTTTATTTTTTCAGATTCATCGATGTATTCGTCATCCGGCCCGGATTTGCCCAATACCGGCTCCCAGACTTTGCGAGCTTCATCTATATTTTTGACCGCAATGCAGATATGATCGACTTTATTTACTTTCATTTTAGCCTCCCCATTTGGTGGTATGAAAAATGAAGACACGACCCCTTTGCTTTCTCTTTTTTTTATTGAACGCAAGGAATTCAATAAATCCATCCCCCATGAAGTGGGATACTTTCCTAAATTAGTGCTTACGAAAGCTATCGCTGCTCCCACAGACTATTCTTGCAGTACGTTCATTTCGACAGCCTTTATGGCATCAGCTGCAGAACTCGTTATACCGCCTGTATAGCCTGAACCTTCGCCTATCGGGAACAGATTTTTTATATTTACGGACATAAAATTTTTATTGCGTTTAATCCGTACAGGAGATGAAGTTCTTGTTTCCGCACCTAACAATATCGCATGATGCGAAACAAATAATGGAACTTCTTCTTTCCATTTATCAAATGCAGCCAACAACTCCTCGACCACAAATGTTGGGAAAATGTCTTTCATATCAGCAGAAACGGCCCCCATCTTGTACGAGTTTTCATTTAAGACAACAGAGCACTTCTCACCCAAAAAATCCATCAAATTTTGTGCAGGGACTTCCCATTTTCCTCCTGCGTTAAAGGCCTTTCGTTCAATATCCTTTTGGAACTCGATACCAGCCAATGGACTGGTTGATTTATAGTCATCCGCATGACAGGTAACAACCAGCGCAGCATTTGAAAATGCTGATGACCGATGTGAGTGGCTCATCCCGTTAACAACCATCATGCCTTGATCAGATGAAGCATTAATTACCTCACCCCCAGGGCACATGCAGAATGTATAAACCCCCCTCCGGATTTTTCGATTTGTATAATTCAAAGAATAAGTAGCAGCCCCTAAGCCATCAAAATTTTTATACTTATTTCCATGCCGCATAAGGTTTATAGTTTCAGCAGGATGCTCAATTCTCACACCAACAGAAATCGGCCTCTGTTCAATAGCGACACCTTTTTTATGCATCATCTCAACTGTGTCGCGCGCAGAATGTCCTAAAGCGATAAAGATACTTGAAGAAAAGTATTCCTTTTCACCATTTATTATAATACCTGAGGCCTTACCCGATGATATCAGGATGTCTGTCATTTTTGAGCCATAATATATCTCACCGCCTCTCTCAAGGATATGGATCCTTATATTATGAACTATTGCGCGCAACACATCAGTCCCCAAATGGGGCTTGCTGATGTACTCTATTTCTTCAGGCGCCCCAAATTTAACAAAAGTCTTCAACACCCGATTTACATAACACGAATTATTATTTTTCCTGGAAAATAGTTTTCCGTCCGAGTATGAGCCGGCGCCGCCTTCACCAAATTGGATATTTGATTCAGTGTTTATCTCTCTTTTGTTTATAAATTTTTGAACATCAACGGAGCGTTCTTCTATTTTTTTTCCTCTTTCAAATATTATAGGTTTAATCCCATAATCTATAAGTTCGAGAGCAGCAAACATGCCGGATGGACCGAAACCTACTATTATAGGTCTATCCTTAATATTTGTTGTTTTCCTATTTGCTTTTATTTGCTCTGTATATACTGGTAAGTTATGTTTGTTTCCAAAGCTGTCATTAATGCTGACAACTAGTGAAATTTTGTAATAGAATTGTTCTTTGTTGCTCACATCAAGTGATTTACTAAGCATTTTCGCAATGGATATGTTCCCTTCGCCTATTTTCAGCTTTTGCGAAGCGGCATTTACATATTCATCAATCCCGTCTTTTTCAATGGGGATTTGCAAATTGTTAATTATTAGTTCCAAAGGAAGGCTCCGGTCTCAATACTTTCGTTGGCTCATGGCAATGAGGTACATCGGGAATTTAATTTTATAACAGCTAGAGGTCAGGTGTACCGCTTAGATAAACTAATTCTCTTCGCCTGGTTAGGTTCAACAAAATGTTCAAAATGTAATCCAAGTTATTCTACCACCTTTTCCACAGTCCATTTTCCTGAATGTGAGCCATCTATATGTCCCATTCTCCAAGTTCCAAATGCTTTTGTTTTGGATATAGTTCCTATAATTTCACCGGATATATGCGAAGAGCCGTCCTCGACTTGAGCAACTCCAGAAATTTTGGCTTTCATGATTCCATTCTTGACTTTACCTTTCACTTGACCTGTAGCTGTACCGCCGCCATACCCTCCCGTTGTCTCTAAATTCATAACAAAAGAGCCTGAAACGGAATAAAAATCGCTCTGACCTTGTGTTTGTTTAAATAAAAGCTCCAAATCGCCCTTGGCCATACCGCTAATTTTGCCAATCCACTTCTCTGTGTCGGCGTCAGGAACAAACTGGGTAGATGCGCATCCAAGAATAGAGAGGACTGCAATAAGCGTAATGAGCAAAAAAGCACGCCTTGAAGTAAGAATAAGCCTAAACATAAATATCTCCTTCCTATGTGTGTAAAGATTTTTCTATCAAAAAGCCATTACCGTAAGAGCAATTGCTTATTTGCTCTTTAATCTTAACAAGTGATTATACAGATTCACATATCATCACGATTGTAAGGTTATCCTATTTTCATTCGATTGTGTTATCTTGCCGGAAAACAAACATATCATAATATCAAATGAACGCTATATTCAATAATTATCTTTACTTGGAGTCAAGTTCGTTTTCAATCGTCTGAATAATTTTTTCTGGGGATTTCCGGGACGGGATTTCCTGGTCATCTTTAATTAACTAACCAAACTAAATTTCCAGTCTCCTGTTGCAAGTTATTTTGTTTATTAAAAGACGGGGTAGTTCCCAGTGAATAGAATTAATCATCTGCCATGACACGTTCAATGGTAGACACGATTTCATCCACATCATCAGGAAAAACTTCGGAAAACCATACCTTCTGAGGGTAAATCATCACATTGGAGCCCTTGGCGCAAAGCCCCATACATCCTGAAGTGGAAATCCTGACCTTTCCTTTCCAGCCTTTCTCGTTAACTGCATCCTTCAATTTAGATTTAATAAGCTGGCTGTTATTGTCTGCACACGATTTTCTTTTTCCGCCACGATCATTGGTACAAACAAAAACATGAGAAACGTAGGGTGATTCGTTTTGTTTTGGCATTATTAAATACCTCCTTTATATTTTTGATGGCGTCGTAGAAAGTCCTATCTACTGCGCCATCAATTTTAATTCAATCGGGAAATTCCGGTTTCGTCTTTTCCATAAACGCTGTAATGCCGTGCATGCATTCACCTGATGCAATAAGCTCAGCGGCCGTTTCTGCCTCCAGCTCAAGTGCTTTTTCCAAAGACAGTCCCCGGCTTTGTCGAATAACAGACAATGCATGACGAACAGCCTTGGGCCCGTTTTGCGCAATTTGTTCTGCCAGGTCCAATGCTTCATTAACTGACCGTCCTTCGCCACTCACCCGGTTAACCAAGCCAATTTTTAAGGCCTCTTCAGCATTTACCGTACGAGCTGTTAGTATGAGGTCTGAAGCTATGGCACTTCCGACAAGTTTAGTTAAATAAGGACCTCCGCCCCAATCCGGCATCAAACCCAATCGTACTTCTGAAAAACAGAGTTTAGCTGTTCGGTCCATCACCCGCAAATCGCATCTTGTTGCCAGCTCCATGCCACCCCCATAAGCCAATCCATTTATTGCGGCAATGATAGGAACGGGTAATGAAATAAACCCATCAACTGCTTTTCGAATACGATTAACCAATCTTCTGGCCGATTCTATGTCATTACTATCCAACACTTTTATAAAATCGGCCACCAAAGGATTTTCAGGATTAACATCAAATCCTGTACAAAACGCCTCGTCTCCGGCCCCGGTTATGATAATAGCCCTGGGAAGATTCTGTTTCAATTCAATCGTCACATTTTCCAAGGCCGAGAACATGGACTCATCGAACGCGTTTTTCTTTATAGCGCGATTCATAGTCACCAACGCGATCTTATTCTTTCTCTCTACTTGAACTTTACCACCAATCATAGATCCTCTCGGTGTCATATTAAGGGCTCGGAAAAAAATAACTTGGCATTTTATGCATCCCAGCTTAAGGCCTGATATGGCCGTTCCTCAATCGCGAAATCCTCGAAATAACTCGCTATTCCTGTGGCTTCGCTCAATCGGATCGACCAAATCCAACCTAAATCTGAACGCCTAAAATACCAATTTATTTTTTACCGAGCCCTATGAGACATTTGCACGACACTACCCCGATTTTCAAAGAATTGGCAACCGTCAATCAATCGCTATTGATAGAATCAATGAGTGCTTTTAGCCCACCGAAATGCTTCCTGTCGAAACCCAGCACCAATCGGGGTAGATCTTTAATCTCTGATTCATCTATCTCTTCCGGAAGAGGTCCCGACATATATATCTCCCCTTGGGGTCTCAGAATCTCTGAAAAACGATTCCTCAGATCCTCTACTTTGTGTTGACTAATGCCTGAGCGTAGCCGAATAACCAGTAAATTGCCAATATACCTTAAACTATGATATCGGGAGTAAAAGCGTTTGATTCTTTCAACAACATCATCGGTTGAATCTATCCTCTCAAACAGTGCCAGATCTGATTTACTAATATTGCCCTGCGAGAGAATCGTTTCCTCGACGAACTCAGCCCATTTAGCCCAGTATTTTCCTCCGGGTTTGTCCACAAGGAGAATCGGTACAGGATTGCGCTTACCTGTTTGCACCAGGGTAAGGGCTTCCATCCCTTCATCGAGTGTACCAAACCCTCCTGGAAAAACCACTATTGCATCGGATTCCTTCAGAAAGGCAACTTTTCGGTTAAAGAAGTATTTATAGGTTATACTCTTTGGGTTCCCTTCAATAACCGGGTTGGCCTTTTGCTCGAAGGGAAGTCTAATATTCACCCCGAAGGAGTATTCTGGTCCTGCTCCTTCATGGAC
>JASJGP010000302.1:0-4178 GCA_033791485.1 Desulfobacterales bacterium
CTGAATTTTTTGGAAAATCCCATCTGGAATACAAACATTGGGTGGGACTAATGGAGCAAATGTCCTCTATTATTTCCAGCATGAAAAAACCGGTCATTGCCTCTGCCCAAGGATTTGCAGTAGCAAATGGGGCCGGTGTGATCGCAGCCTGTGACCTTGCTGTTATTGCCGAAGGCACAAAAATAGGGACAACCGCGATTAACGTCGGGCTGTTTTGCATGGGACCGGCAATTCCGCTTTCCAGATCTCTCGGCAGGAAACGGGCTCTTGAAATGCTCCTTACCGGAGATTTGATAAATTCAGATGATGCGGAAAAATGGGGTCTGGTTAATAAAGTTGTACCTGCAGACCAACTTGAGGAAGCTACAATGTCTCTTGCAAACAAACTTGTACAAAAAAGCCCCCTTGCCCTTCAGATGGGAAAACAGACATTTTACCAGACATCAGATCTGGAGTTTGATAAAGCACTGCAATATTCCAATGAAATGTTTGCGTCTCTTTGCGTAACCGAAGATGCCAAAGAAGGGATAGATGCTTTTTTGAATAAACGAGAACCGGTATGGAAGGTAAAATAGATACGGGGGGCGGGTTACAAGTTGCAGGTTTTATGATCTTATTGCCTCAAGATAAGCCGCGGCTTTTTTTATTTCATTCTCGCTAAACACGCTAATACAGTTTTTCTCAAGTAGAGCTGTTGTTACGCCCTTACCGGACCTTTTTGATCCTGAAAAACTTCCATCATAAATACTGGTTTTTCCGCACGAAGGACTGCCGTCTTTCAGGACGGCCAGCTTTATTTGCATTTCTTTTACAATCCTTAATGCTTCACTTGCTCCCTTGATAAAGCTTTCTGTTACATCTTGACCATTTATATTAAAAACACCAGTATTCATATTTAAGACATCTATGCCCGTCCCTTTAATAATTTCTGCAGGAGGCCTTGGCACAGGAAGATTTCCGGCGACTTCAGGACAAAAAGGCACTATCAACCCATAATCTTTCCATCTATTTAAAATTGTACTATTGCAAGGTAATTTGGCACCGTCATATCTTACACGCTCTCCCATCAGACATGCGCTTACCAGCACCCTGACCATTCCATATTCTCCCGAAAGTTTTTACTTGATTGATACATATTTAATATCAGCTACTCAACGACTCAATTACTTAACCATTTAACGGGTTCTATACTTAAAAAAAACCTTCCAGTATATTACAAGATTGACTGTTATAACGAAAATACCTAAGATTATCTGTGTTTCACGCGTAAGTCCTGCAGGATAAATAACAGGTAAAACATATTCCTCAACAAAGCCTCCAGGATAGCCTGCTTGGCCACCTTTAGCCCGAAGCCGATTTTCCAGTGGTGTAAGAGGACAGATCCATCCTGCAAATTCTATCAGGGCGCCCCACACGGCTGCCGGGATATGCAGCCAGATAACTTTTCGCCACCATATGGTCAGGATTCCTCCCAGTAGTACAAAGATGGTAAAGGCAAAGTGAATAACGACAACTATATCGGCCATTAGACGATATGACATTTTTATCAATGTGGAAAATAATGATCAATTGAATTTGCATAATATGATAAAATATTCAGCATTTCAGGTTCAGCTTTATAAAGCCCGTCTGTTTCGATAACAAGACGCCTTATTCTCAGCATGTTTAATGCAGTCACTATAGTTTGTACGCGGCTTGTCGTTGAAAGAAATACCGGCGCATTTTTTACCCGCATTTCGTCAATTATACGATTTGCATGTGCTTCAACATCAAATGCACTTAACAAATCATCGGGAAATTTAACGAAAACAGCTGCTACCAAAGGTACCGGCAGTACCGGTATAACGTTTTGGACGGAAGCCATAATGTGTTCAGAAATTTTTCCAACTTCCCCAAAACGTTCTTTACGTTTCATTTTGCTGAAATCGATATCATTTAGACGACAATATTCCCGAGCTGAAATACGTTGACCGAAGTTAACACTGGCGTATCCAAAACGTTGCCACCGGCTGAGAAAAATAAAAATAATGCTACGCCAGACAAACCTGATCGTTGTTTTCATTATAAACCATCTACTACGTTTCTGCGCATCGGGATTTAGCATACGTAACAGACTTCTGTCCTCAAGGGTTCTGTCATAGTTAATCCCAACAGGAATGAAAATAATATCACGATCAGTTCCCGGTTTAAAACTTCGCAGCATATAGTCAACGAAGCCGAGTTTTGGAGGTCGCAGTAGTCCATCACGAGTTAGCCCACCTTCAAGAAAAACCGCCTGGCAAACACCCTCTTTAGTCGCCATATGGATATACCGTTCCAAGACCAGGCGATACAACGGGTTACCGGATTTCCGGCGAACAAAAAAAGCGCCCATCGACCTGATCAATGCCTGCAACGGCCAGACCTTTGCCCACTCACCCACTGCGTAAGAAAGTGTCGTTTTTTCAGCAGCCAGAAATGCCACAAGTATATAATCCATATTGCTGCGATGGTTCATCACAAACACAACTGTTGAATCCGGACTAATGCCGGCAAATTGTTCATTATCTATAAGACCTATGTGTACATGGTAAAGCAGGTTGGCAATCTTTTTTGCCAGCCAGTAACCGATTCGAAAATATAGATAGGCGTTAAATGACGGTACGATCTCCTTTGCATATTTCATTACTTTAGCCTGAACAAATTCTCTGGGCATATTTTGTTCCTGGGCATTTATCTGTACCGCTTTAACCACATTGGGATCATAAATCAGACGATCAATTAAAACCTGTCTTTTAGTCAGCTGAAAGGGCTTTATTTCTATGTCAAGGCGTTTGCTTATTTCATCTATTACTCGATTCACCCGCCGCCTTAAAAACCACCGCGTGCTGGGTATCAACACCCTGTCCAGAATCGCTAAGATTGCTATTGCAATCAGTAATAGAAATATCCAAATTGATATTGTGATCTGTCCGGTCATGTCATTTCGCTTTTTTGGCTGTCATTGGAAATTAACTTGAGGCTTTTAGCACCACCATAGCGACCATTTGCTGTCGATCTCATCTGGCGTGTTGTTTTTACCTTAAAAACAATATTGCTCTAGATTACCCCCTCAATTCCGGTCGCATAATATTTTCAAGGAGCAGTCTTTGCTTCTCAAAATCTTCATTATTTTCCATTGGATCGAATTTAATCATTTCCCCGAAACAAAGAGTAACTTTTGCAAAAGGCCGAGGGATCATAAATTTGTCCCAACTGTTCATATACCACGCTTTGTCTGCATAAGCATAAAAAGGAACAATCATTGCACCTGTGGTATGAGCCATGCGGATCACACCTGATTTCACTATTCCTGCAGGTCCTCTCGGCCCGTCCACTACATGACCAGAAAGTCTGGAAGTTTTTAGTCTGTCAATCATTCCATGAAGTGCTTCACTTCCTCCCCTTGAGGAAGAACCTCTAACGGGGTGCCAGCCGGTCCTTTTTGCTACTCCGGCTATGATTTCTCCATCTTTGCTTTTGCTTATCATTAAGCTCGGATTGTACTTTTGATACTTTTTAAAATAACGGATAGCAGGAAAAAACTGCTGGTGCCAAATACAAATCAATACTGTTCCGCCATTTTTAAGGTGCATCAGCCAGTTGTACTCATTTTCAACCTTGATTCGAAATGTCCAGCTATAAGCGCGGATCAACCTGTAAAGTAATGCGGTTGCCAGCTGTGATGTAATAGCATTTCTGATTTTCTTAAACATTACTATTTTATGCCCTGCATTTAATGCAATTTATTTAGGATAAGGAGGACAGCACAAAAGAATGCCCTGTTACACCTTGTACAACCGGTTTGCTATTATAGTCAATGATATTGTCAAGCAGTTGCTGAGCTTGCAACAAAGCAGAGATATTTTAAGCGCGGGCAAAAAAAAATCGCCCCGCCGAAGCGGAACGATTTTTAAAATAACAAAATTTTCTAAACTAAATCACTAACAACGCTATTAGACAAACTAAAACGAAAGTTTTATTCCACCAAAGATTGCATCATCATCCCAATCTCTATCAACCGGCTCATCAAACTCGATATCTATTTTCCTGTATCCTGCAAAAGCTGTTGCCCAGTTATTAATATAAAAGTTAAAGGTGGTGTTAAATTCTATATATCTTTCAGTATCACGGAAAGATAGAATCTCCGGCGCTCCAGC
>JASJGP010000303.1:0-3440 GCA_033791485.1 Desulfobacterales bacterium
TGTACAAATATAATATCAGCATTTTATTGAAAAATTTTAGAAAAATTTTAAATATTAATGGCATAATATTTCTTTTTTTCTTGAAAAACAAAAAATATTGTTTATGTTAAATGAATGGTTGTGCTAGGCGGGGAGTTAGCGGTGCCCTTTTCCCGAAATCCGCTTTATGCGGGGCTGAATTCCCTCTTTAGGGTATTATAATGTAATTTTGCAATCCATTTGACCGGCCTCCACGCAACAGACGGTCACGAACCTCGTCAGATCCGGAAGGAAGCAGCGATAAGTGATGCAGCCTGTGTCGTGGATGGATCCCGGTTATATTGATGGTTTGTATTTTTCATAGCAAAACTCGAAGGAGGGTGCACAACCAATCCTGCAGTTTTGCCTGCCTCAATTGCCACGAAACCTTTGTAAAACAGCACTTTATGTCCGATTTCTTCGTCAGGCTCAAATTTCAATCCTCGAAATATTTCACATATTCCTGTGGTTGAAATTTTCGCCTTCCTTGAACTCGAACAAAAATTACCATTTTTCAAAGGTCTCGCCACCTTGACATTGCCTTATATAGTATTATTTTTTATCAACATTGGCTCGGCTTTAACAATATAAAAATTGTTTAAAATATCAGGAGAATATATCGGTTTATGGCCGCTAAAAGAAAGATAAAAATTGAAACGGAACCTGAAGAGACAACTGACAAGGACAGAGTTGTAGAAAAAAACAATTCAGGGGAAGAGATAAAAGATGCTGCCGGGGATCCGTTAAAAGGAATCCAGGTAGAACTTGAAACTGCAAAGCAGGAGGCAAAAGAGACGCATGATCGCTTTTTGAGAGTTTCCGCTGAATTTGAAAACTACAAAAAACGCTCTACCCGTGAAATGGACGATTTCAGAAAGTATTCAAATCAGTCCCTGATAAAGGAGATGCTCGCAGTAGTCGATAACCTTGAAAGGGCTTTAAATTCTTCAAACGGAAACAGCAGCATTGATAAATGCATGGCTGACGGAGTGAACCTGACACTTAAGGAGATACTGAAAGTCTTTGAAAAATTTAATGTAAAGCCCATCGAATCTATAGGGCAGCCCTTTGACCCGACTTTTCATCAGGCCATGATGCAGGAAGAGACAGATGAACATCCTGAAAATACGATTATAACTGAATTGCAGAAAGGGTATATGATTCACGACAGGCTGCTTCGACCTTCCATGGTTGTAGTTGCCGCACCAAAGGCAAAAACTTAGGATAATTAAGAGTAGAGAATTCACGTCCATCGAAGATCCCGTTATGCGGGGAAGGACGTGGTTTTAAAATTGAATATAAAAAATATATATAAAAGCGAGGAGGAAAACAGATGAGCAAAATAATAGGAATAGACCTCGGCACCACAAATTCATGTGTGGCGATTATGGAGGGGAGTGAAGCGAAAATTATCACAAACCCCGAAGGTGGACGAACAACGCCTTCCATCGTTGCCGTATCTGAAAGTGGTGAGCGACTGGTAGGACAAATTGCAAAACGGCAGGCTATTACCAACCCGGAAAATACGGTTTTTGGTGTAAAAAGGCTTATCGGCCGAAAGTATGCATCGCCTCAGGTTCAAAGTGATATTAAGATACTCCCTTACAAGCTTGAACAGGCAAGTAATGGTGATATACGCATTAACCTTCGGGGCAAGCAAAACAGTCCTGCGGAGATATCATCTTTTATTCTGGCCAACATTAAAAAAACTGCCGAAGAATATCTAGGAGAAAAAGTTACAGATGCCGTTATTACGACGCCTGCCTATTTTAATGACAGCCAGCGCCAGGCAACCAAAGATGCAGGAAAGATCGCAGGTCTTAATGTTTTAAGGATTATAAACGAACCGACCGCTGCATCACTTGCATATGGCCTGGACAAAAAGAAGGAGGAAAAGATCGCTGTATTCGATCTTGGTGGCGGCACCTTTGATATATCCATACTCGAAATAGGCGAAGGTGTTTTTGAAGTCAAGGCAACAAATGGGGATACTCATCTTGGTGGTGAAGATTTTGACCTTCGTCTCATCGATTATCTTGCAGACGAATTTAAAAAGGACCAGGGAATCGATATAAGAAACGACAAGATGGCATTACAGAGGTTAAAAGAGGCTGCCGAAAAGGCAAAAATGGAACTGTCCACTTCCATAGAAACGGATGTTAACCTGCCGTTTATTACAGCCGATGCCAGCGGACCCAAGCATTTGAATATAAAAATTACACGGGCCAAGCTTGAATCTCTTATTGGCCACCTTTTAGATAATCTTGAAAAACCCTGCCGAACAGCCCTCAAGGATGCCGGTCTTGGGCCGAATGATATTAACGAAGTTATTCTTGTCGGTGGAATGACTCGAATGCCTGCGGTTCAGGAACGGGTAAAGAAGATTTTTGGTAAAGAACCGCATAAAGGTGTCAACCCGGATGAGGTGGTTGCACTTGGTGCTGCCATCCAGGGAGGTGTTTTAAAAGGTGACGTCAAGGATATTCTTCTTTTGGATGTGACGCCCCTTTCTCTTGGCATTGAAACCTTAGGCGGTGTGATGACCAGGCTCATTGAAAAGAATACGACAATCCCAACCAAAAAGAGCCAGACTTTTTCAACCGCAGCAGACAGCCAGCCGGCAGTATCCATCCATGTGTTGCAGGGAGAAAGGGAAATGGCTGCCGGAAATAAAACACTTGGTCGTTTTGAGCTTGTCGGAATACCCCCTGCTCCAAGGGGCGTGCCACAGATCGAAGTTACCTTTGACATTGATGCTAACGGTATAGTGAACGTATCTGCAAAAGACCAGGCAACCGGAAAAGAGCAGTCCATCCAGATTACGGCTTCTTCGGGATTATCAGAAGAAGAAATAGACAACCTGGTCAAAGATGCCGAGCTTCATGCAGAAGATGATAAAAAGAAAAGGGAATTGGTGGATGCCCGCAACTCGGCAGACGCCTTGATTTATTCAACTGAAAAATCAATTAAAGATCTTGGTGACAAGGTTGACAGCGAGACAAAAAGCAAGGTTGAAAATGCAATCGAACCTTTGAAAAAAGCCATGGAGGGAGAAGATGCTGCCGAGATTAAACGGCTCAGCGAAGAGCTGACCCAGGAATCTCACAAACTTGCTGAAGCCATGTATAAGCAAGCATCACAGGAAGCCGGCCCCCAGCCTGAGGCAGACCAGGCAAACACTGACCAGCCTGGTGCCGCAACTCCTGATGATGACGTTGTAGATGCCGATTTTGAAGAGGTAAAAGAAGACAAAAAGTAGCTGTAAAATGGCTCTATTTCTAAAATCCCGCGTGCACTGTGTGTCGCGGGATTTTTTTATTCAGGATTTTCGCTTCCCCGGAAAAATCAACAAGCTTCACTCCCTCTTTACAACCTCATCCAATATATGACTTAGTTCTTTTCCTGTATAGGGTTTGGCTAAG
>JASJGP010000304.1:0-6184 GCA_033791485.1 Desulfobacterales bacterium
GGTTTGTCACAGCCGACAGTATTGCTGAAAAACTGGGATTTCCTAAAGATTCCGCGCAGAGGATTGAAGCCGGTATTCTATACGTACTCCATAAGCTCTCAGATGAAGGTCATGTTTATTATCCTTATGAAGAACTTATTATAAAAAGCCTAGAAATTTTGGGCGTTGAGAGGGGGGTCGTTGTAAGGGCTCTTGGAATTTTGGCTGTTGACAAAAAAATAGTTTTTGAAGATTTGAACAATAGCATTGAAGAGTTTAAGGAAAACAACAAAGCAGTCTATCTGGCCAAGTTTCACCTCTGCGAGACAAACATTTCAGATAGGTTGAAAGCTCTGGCTTTATCGCCCAAATCGATCCGCAATATAGATATGGATAAAGCAATAGAATGGGTGCAAAAACAGCTTTCGATCACTCTTGCAAAAAACCAGGTTTCGGCTGTACGCTCTTCCCTCAAAAAAAAGGTTATGGTTATCACCGGCGGCCCTGGCACTGGAAAAACCACAATTATCAACTCGATTTTAAAGATCTTTTCCAGGCTCAAGGTGAGAATAATGCTTGCTGCGCCAACAGGCAGAGCCGCAAAACGTATGAGCGAAACGACCGATTTTGAGGCCCGTACCATTCACAGGCTGCTGGAGTTTTCCTTTGCAAAGGGAGGATTTGTCAAAAATGAAAAAAGGCCGCTTAGTTGTGATCTGCTTGTTGTAGATGAAGCCTCCATGATCGATACAATTTTGATGTATCATCTTTTAAAGGCGGTCCCTTCCGGTGCCACCTTAATTCTTGTGGGTGATGTGAACCAGCTTCCTTCTGTTGGAGCGGGAAATATTCTAAAAGACATTATTGAATCGAATGCTGTTCCTGTATCCTGGCTAAATGAAATCTTCCGCCAGGCCAAAGAAAGCCGCATTATTGTTAATGCCCACAAAATAAACCAGGGCGTTATTCCGTCCTTTGAAACTTCTCATTTGCACGATCAGGATAATGATTTTTATTTTATCCAGCAGGAAGACCCGGACAGGGTTCTTGAGATTATACTTGAACTTGTAAAGGTACGGATACCACAACGCTTTGGTTTTGATCCTGTTGATGATATTCAGGTATTAACTCCCATGCACAAAGGCGTGGCAGGAGCGGGCAACCTTAATAAAGAGCTACAAAAAACACTCAATCCTGGTACGGAGGGCATCATGCGCGGAGATCGAAATTATCGGGTCGGCGATAAAGTGATGCAGGTTAGAAATAATTACGACAAGGAGGTCTTTAACGGGGACATCGGAAGAATTACACAGATTTATACTGAAAATCAGCAGCTTGCAATTTCATTCGATGGCAGAGAAGTAACCTTTGACTTTTCGGATCTTGATGAAATCGTTTTGGCTTACGCGGTTTCCGTGCACAAATCCCAGGGCAGCGAATTTCCGGCCGTGGTTATCCCTGTCCTGACACAGCATTATATACTTTTGCAGCGAAATCTGATTTACACTGCCGTCACCCGGGGCCAGAAGCTTGTTGTAATGGTCGGCACCCGCAAAGCGCTGGCTATCGGTGTGAAGAATGACAAAACAAAAAAGCGTTTTACATATCTATGGCATCGACTATCTTAAATTCAGAAAAACCGTTATTCTTTGAATCCGTAGTGAAAGATGCCGTATTTTGTTTCTCCTCCAAGGAGAGAATCTATCTTAGCCTGAATTTTCTTCTTGTCTTCACTTTTAAGCCATTCTTTCCAGTCCTTAGAAGACTCCCACGTACTAATGACCATGAATTCTTCCGGGCTTTCAAGGTTCCTTAATGTTTCACCGGAAATATAGCCTACATGATTAGTAGCCAGGCTTCTCATTTCTCTGACAAGAGGTATTATTTCCCTTGCCTTTTCTTCGGGTACATGTCTTCTTATTAAAACTTTTACAGCCATTGTGTCCTCCCTATTATATAGTATTTAAAATACAAATACATAAGTGCGTTTTGATGGTCAATAAAAAAATTGAAATAAAACCAGGATAAAATTAAAACTTGAACTTGACGACATACCTTTATGATACTAAGTGAAGGCTGGTTAATGATAGCCGATTTCAACTCTGACGGTCTCGTAAAAAGTCCAACTTCTGCGTTGTGCTACATTTCGTAACCATTCAACGTACGATCAGTACGCCTCATGATTACAAAATTTGCACGCCTTGAATTTGAACTTTTTACGAGGCCGTCTATATTGGACTCTTTACGAGCTCATCAACTCTGGTTTCACACAAATTATTCATTCAAGGCTCTTAATATATGGAAAATAATAAAATTGCTGCTTCAAAGGTACCTGCTGAAAAAAGCCGAGTTGTTTATCTGATCAGTCCCCGAACACCTGATAATTTCTGGTCCATGAAAAGCTCTGTAAAAGCTTTGAGAACTAAAAACTTAATGCCCAGTTCGGCACTTGCAACCTTGATTGCATTAACACCTGAAGAAATAAATGTTGAATATAAATACTGTGATGAAAATGTTTCCAAAATCGATCTGGACATGCCCTGTGATCTTGTTGCAATTACCGGGTACACCCTTCATTCCAGGCGAATCGGCGAAATATCAAAATCTTTTAGAGATCGAAACATTCCTGTAGCCTTAGGAGGAGCATTTGCAACTCTTAACCGTGAAGAAGCTGCAAAACTGGCGGATTATCATTTTGTTGGAGAAGCTGAATATACATGGCCAAAATTTCTTTTAGAATGGCAAAATGGATCAGCAGATTCCATATATGAGCAAAAAGAATATATTGATATGAAAGACAGCCCGCCTCCGGTGTGGTCATTTATTGATGGAAAAGAATATCTGTATTTTACAGTTCAAACAAGTCGAGGCTGTCCAAACAACTGTGATTTTTGTGATGTCCTACTTCTGGTTGGCAGAAAATACAGAACAAAATCTGTTAAACAGATAATGACTGAAATAAAAAATGCCCACGCAAAAGGTGCTGAAACAATATTTTTTTCAGATGACAATTTCTTTGTGAACAAATCGTTTACCAAGGAATTATTAACAGCAATTATAAAATGGAATACTTCACAAAAAATACCTGTATCTTTCAGCACACAGGCAACTACTAAAATCGGTGATGATGAAGAAATTTTGAAGCTACTTGCAGATGCCCGTTTTTCCGCAATTTTTTTCGGTGTTGAGAGCATTAGAAAAGAATGTTTGGATGAAATCAATAAAGGGCATATTTTCCGCTACAACCCGAAGGAAGCGGTAAAAAAGGTATCCAGTTACGGCATCCTTCCTTTTATTGGGCTGATTGTCGGTTTTGATCATGATGACAAATCAACATTTAATGAACTTGAAGAGTTCCTCAATGAAACGGGTAGTCCGCTTGCATCAATAACTATTTTAAATGCTCCGAAAAATACTACCCTGTATAACAGAATGAAAAAACAAAATCGCTTAAACGAAGACTTTAAAGGAGTATGGCATTATTCAACAAATATTATACCTTTACATTTAACAATCGAAGAGCTGCTTGAAAATCACCAAAATCTTTTTAAAAATTTATATAAACCGGAAAATTTTGAATCAAGAGCATTAGACTGGCTGGCGAATATTAAATACTTTTCCCCTCTTTACAAAAATTCAAAGATGAGCTTTTCAAAATTTATAAAACTTTTCTATATTATCGAATTTTACCTGCTACATGAGCCGTGGCCTGTGAAATTATTGTTGTTTCGCATTTTGATAAAAACATGGAAAATGAACCCAAATTTAGTTAAAAAAGCAGTAACAATTATGTCTCAATACTGCCATTATTATGATTTTGCAAACAGGTCATCGTAAAGCAAAAACTTCATTTATTTTTTAAAACCACGTTCTTTTGGCGCAGGTTCTTTATTATCCGGAAACGGCTTCTTTCCCAAAAGCTCGTTTGGCAAGGTCTCTTCTTCTGGGAGTAAATGTATTGGCCTCCTTTTCTTTTCTAACCACTTTCTGAAGCAGTTTAAACATCTTGATTCTTTGGGGTTCGTCTTTATAAAATGTATCCCAGGCATATACAAATAATTCCTGTAGTCTTTCCGGGGTCATATGCTTAGGCTGATATACTACCCTGTCAGCAGAGTATTCATCCCAGTCATAAGAAAAAATCCTCTTTTGTTTATTAAGATCATCCCAAGCTTTTGTATGCGGAAAAGGCGCCAAAATGGTAAACTCCGCAAGATCCAGTTCGATTTCCAAAAGAAAATCTATAAGCCTCTTAATAAAGTCCTCTGTATGAGTATCCAGGCCAAGGAGAATGGTTCCTTCAACTCCGATCCCATGATCATGGTATTGTTTAATCCTGTCTTTAATCAAATCTGATGTGTCAAAAACAGCCTGATAGACGTACCAGGCGCCTGCCTGCGCTGCCAGATCCAGAACTTCAGGCTTATTTTCAATGGGGTGGCTGCACCAGTTTTTCTTAAGTGGAATCATTTCACGAAACAGATCCATTTCCCACTTTGTATCCTGCGCCAGAGAATTGTCGACCAGAAACAACCGGTTGTTATCTATGCTTTCCATCTCTTCTATGGACTTATCAATGGGACGGGGCCTGAAACTTCTTCCGCCAAGGTAAGCAACCGCACATGGATAACAATGAAAACGGCACCCTCTGGATGCGTGAACCAGATCAACCATCTGGACGCCTTTGTAATTATACAGGTCCCTTTTTAAAATGTCCCTTCTGGCCGTACCGACCATTTCAATGGGGGGCCTGTTGTCTAAATAGTCATACACTTTTTGAAGTTTATTCTTTTTAAAGTCGGCAAAAACCATCTCCATTCTTCCTTCAGCTTCACCCAGGAATACGGAATCCGCGTGTCCCATGGTTTCTTCAGAATGCAGCATAGTAGAAATCCCGCCGAATATTACTTTAACGCCCCTTTTTCTGTAAATATCCGCAATTTCCCATCCCCTTTTCACCTGAATGGTAAGCATCATGGATATACCCACAAAATCTACAGGATCATCAAAATTAATTTCTTCAAGGTTTTCATCGATAAATTCCACGTCCACATCATCCGGCAAAGTTGCGGCAAAAACTACAGGCCCGTGAGGTGGAAGGTGAAACTCGGTTTGTCTTTCAAGTTTTGCCCATTTTGGATAAATCAGCTTAAATTTCATAAAACAGTTCCTTTTTATTTAGCCATCCGGCACTTGTTCAAAACTATTTACGACTTCATCAATATCGATGAAATCCTAAATGGTTCGATTTAGACGGTTTCGTAAAATGTTCAAATTCCCCCGCTAAAAAGCAGCGGGATAAAAAAGCGTGCAAATTTTGTTATCATGAGGCGTACTTGTCGTACGTCGAATGATTGCAAAATGCAGCACAACGCAGAAGTTGGACTTTTTACGAAACCGTCAATTTTTTATTAGACGTTTTGCCTCTTTCAGTTCGAATGCCAGTGCATATCTGTTTATACCGTGGGAAGCAAGTTCTATTTTGCCAGGAAAACCAATTTTGTTTGGTGAACCAAGCACCTTTTTGCAGTGGTCCGCCTTAACCGTTTTTATTAAGCTGCCGCCTTGGTTATACTTTCGTATTTCCCAGTCGCACCCACTATTTGTAATGACATCAATAACACTGCCGGCAGCATTTTTGTATCGACAGATGTGTGAACCATCACCGGACATGCCTGATTCAATAAGACCGGCCTCAGGCTTAAAAAACATCAGTTTGATATCATCCATCATACTCCTTGCAAAATCGATGGAATCAAATGGAGGGATGCCTCGATTAATAACTACTTTTTGATCATAATATGCATCAAGTAAAACAAATCCTTCAATTGTCATGATAACAGATTTTATTTTTCTTTCTTCCGGAGAAATAACGGTTATCCCCATTACGAAGCTCTTTTTATTGCCCGGCATTGTAAATTCAATAAGATGAATAAATTGCCACTTGCCTTCTAAAAATACATCGGAACATCTTTTGTGAATATCGGGTATTTTCGAAGAATTGACCGGATCAAGCTTTGGAAGTCCTGTGCAGGAGACAGTCCCCAATAAAAGGATAAGCCAAAATGTGATACTTTTCATTGATAAACTCGTAATATAACCGATGGTGCTATTTTCATTAAATCTTACGAAACAATATAGTCGAAGGAACATCTAATTGATAAACTACTGTTTTCGTGGCTCCGGCTTTGGCACTGTACCTTGC
>JASJGP010000305.1:0-5325 GCA_033791485.1 Desulfobacterales bacterium
TTTGATTGTTAAAAAATGAAATATGAATTGGATAGAACCCTTTACTTACCTAATATCCTCTATAATTATGAGGTTCAGGGGAATAAATATCGATCATACAGAGTGTCTTTTGAGGGTGCCCAAGATTATTTAGATCCTGGAAATGCGCGCAGGATTGTTAGCTAATACCCTCCAGGCAAAAATGTGTCAGTCCACTTCGCCCCAGACAACCCTCAATTGGCTGTTCTGGAAACAGGTATAAAGTTTACACATTTACTTTTCCCGGCTACAGGCATTCTGTTTATTCTGCTAGGGGTATGGGCACTATTTGGAAAAACCAGGTAATTGGAAAACTTTTTGCAGGTTAATGAAAAAGGAGAAAAATCATGAAAGTAAACAGGTGGCTATGTTTTTTATGTATCATAACGGGGTTGGGTTTTTTCTTTGCCGGTATAAACCATGTTGAAGCGGGCCAGTTCAAGGCTGATATGGTTCAGTCTGCCGGGGGAAAGTCCAGGACGGATAAGATTTTTGTCAAGCATTCCAAATATCGCATGGAAATTAATGAGAACGGTCAGCAAATAATCATCATTGTGGACACGGATATGGGCATTACCAGGGTCCTCGCTCCAATGGAGAAAAAATACAAAGAAATGAAGACCAATGATATAGGAAGTCTTGCAAACGACCCTTTTCAGGCTGCCAGGTTTTCAGCTGATATGTACACCCAAAAATCCCTGGGGTCAGAGACCATCAACGGTTATGCATTTGAAAAATGTCCTTTCAATTCGCTCTACGCGAACAAAAATAATCATTTCTGAGTAAAAATAAATAGAAGACCCCAAACTAAAGCTTGTTAAGATCAGGTTTTTCTTTTCCGATCTCTTCAACTGTTGTGTTTATCAATATTACGTTGTTCAAATTCTTGGCTTCAAAAAGATAGTTCTAATGACAGGACAGAAAATATTTTTTTATATTAACAAATTGAATATAGAAAAATCTTTGAATTAAACTTGTTATCCTACTTGACGTAACAAAAGTTTAATTGACCTTTGAATGGTCATGGGCGATTATCTCCTTGATATTTCTACAAAAAATGGAAATGGAGGACGATATGAACCCTGATTTACAATCTCACCAAACAAATTATAAATCTGTTCCTTATTGGGAAAGCACCCACTATCAAAATCAGATAACTTCAACTTATAAGGAAAAATCATTAAAAAATCTTAAAGCTGAGCATTATTTAGGATTACTTATTGACAGTGGCATGCAATGGCCGATGATTGAACATATATCAGAGTTTTTTCGATGTTTAATTAGGCGCAATCTCAGCATAGGCTCTATTGTACAATATTTTCATAGCCTTAATAGATTTTTTATTTTCATCAAATCATTAGGCATAAAAAGAATTGAATCTGTTGATAGAGGGCATTTAGGCGCATTCATCGAATATTTACAAGATGATAATTTAATGCCGTCCAGTATTAATTCATACTTAAGAAGCTTATATGCGATTTTTGGGTTTTTGGCAGAAAGAGATATGATCAGTTCAGATATCATGAAAAATAAATTCAGATTAAAAATGCCGGATGTACTACCAAAAGCGATTGATCCAGATGATATCAAGCTTTTTCTATCTGTTATAAATACTGTCCGAGAACGTGCATTAATGCTGGTCCTCTTGAGAACAGGCATGAGAATAGGAGAATTACTGGGAACAAAAATCATTGATATTAATTTTGCAGAAAAAAAGATTGAGATTCTCCAGGCTCAAAAAACCCATGAGGGTCGGATAGTTTATATGGGTGACGATGCTTGTGCTGCTTTAAAAATCTGGTTGAAAGAAAGGTTACCTGGTAAGGAATATATCTTTTACGGCAGAGATAATCGTGAAAAGCTATCGTATTCCATGGCCAGAGTTCTGTTTGTTAAACATATGCAAAAAGCAGGATTATCTCATAAGGGGTATACATTGCATTGCCTGAGGCACACATATGCCAGTGAGTTGCTAAATGCTGGAATGCGGCTCGAATGCCTGCAAGTTCTCTTGGGACATCAGGATATTGAAATGACAAGGCGTTATGCCAGACTGACGGACAATACCAGGAAAAACGAATATTTCAAAGCAATGGAAATAATTGAAAAGGGAGAAGTTTATGGACATTACCGATTCGATAATTAATTATAGGCGCTTTTTAAAGAGAAAGAACTGCGCCAAAGGAACAATTAAAAATTACATGAATTCTATGAAAAACTTTGCCCTTTGGATCGATCTTCCAATTGAAAAGGTGACCAATAAGTATATTCAGGCGTATATAGATTACCTTTTGGATAAGAGACTAAGGCCAAAGACTATCAATAATAATTTGGATAGCATACGTGGTTATTACAATTATCTTCAAAATGAAGAAAAAGCTATTAACAACAATCCGGTTAAAAAGGGTTATTGTCTACGTTTAGGCAGACCTTTACCAAAGCACCTGAGAGATGAGCAAGCTCAAAAATTTTTTGAATTCATTAACTCCATTCGGGATCGGGCTATTTTTAGGTTAATGCTGCGATGTGGATTAAGGGTGGAAGAAATTGCGGATCTTACCTTAAGCGTGATTGATTTGAAAAGAAGACAGATTTTAATATTAAAAGGAAAAGGGTCAAAGGGACGTATCGTTTACTTCAGCAAAGATACATATGATGCGCTCGTAGCCTATATAAAAGTAAGAAGACCTTTACGAACCCAAGGCCTTTTCCTCGTTGAAAAAGGGACACACAAAGGGAAGGCAATTTCGGTTCGGGGCATTCAAAAGCGTATAGAGTACTACTCAAAGAAAAGCGGAATAAAAGTATCTTGTCACCATTTGCGGCACACGATGGCAACACAATTATTAAACGCAGGTGCAGATCTTGAGATAATACAGGACCTGCTGGGACATAGCAAAATAACTACTACTCAAAGATATTGCAAAGTATCTAATTTAAGGGTTCAACGAGATTACCACAAGGCAATGGGATATGTGCTTCAAAGATAAAAAAGGAATTTTACCCTCTTATAATGGGGCTCTGCCCCAAACCCCGGGATTTAACGCTTTGAGGACACAAGCATGGTTAGTTAAAAGAGGGGCAGCGCATTACACGCTGCCCCCATGCTTTAGTCACCAGCTTCGGCGCTCGGGTTGCTGTCGGGTAGAAGGAATTCACATATTCTGAATTCCAACCCCCACAGAACGTAGCGTGCAGATTTCCCGCACTACGCTCTTCAGAATTTGCTTTACAGTACGGCTTTATTTTTCATTTCCACATAAGGCAAATAGATTCTCGGTTGCTGTAGTGGAAATATTTTCTTTAACCGATTATACTTTTCCCAAGTGATATACGCCTTCTGACTTCGGCTGATTAATACCTTTCGCCAGTATCTATCTATAATTCGATATAACCTGTTTAGCGAAGGCATATTCCCGGCAATTCCATAATAAGCAAAATGACCTCTTAGTCTTTGATTTATATCTCCTCTCTGTTTCTTAATACTGAGATGACGATTTTTGAGCATATGCTCTTTCATTTTCTTATAGGCTCTGGCAAAACGGGTCTTTTCAGTTTTCCGACCAACAGTAAATTTCCCCTTTCGGTTTATCGTACAGTAGTGTGTAAATCCAAGAAAATATAAGGTTTGAACCTTCCTTCTCTTTTCTTTTGCACGTTCCACGGCATATCGTCCGAATTCTATAAGCTGGGTTTTACTTGTTTCTAATTCTAAAGAGAATTTATTTAGGCGCTTTTTGAGAACTCTCTGAAAACTTAATGCATCAGATTTATACTGAAAACATACGATGAAATCATCAACATATCGTATTAAATGTGCTTCTCCTCTTAATCGAGGTCTTACGACCTTTTTCAAACCCGAGATCCAGCACATAATGGAGATAGACATTGCTTAATAAGACACTTATGGAGCCGCCTTGCGGTGTTCCTTCATCACTGCTATTTATCTTACCATCTTCCATAACACCTGCCTTAAGCCATCTTTGTATCAAACTAAGTATCCTTGGGTCTCCAACTCGATGTTTAACAAATTGTAGCAACCATTTATGATTCAGACTACCAAAGAAATTTTTCAAATCCGCTTCTTGAATCCAATTGACTTTCTTCCCTAAAATCTTTTCATTCAGGGTCGCTAAGGCATTATGAGCACCTCGATTAGGTCTACCACCAAATGAACAGGAAAGGAAATCTTGCTCATATATTGTTGACAGCACCAAAGATGCACTTCGTTGAAGGGCTCTATCGGCTACATTTGGGACTCCAATCGGCCTTTTTTGAGTTTTACCCGGTTTGGGTATCCAAACTCTTCTTACGGCGGGAGCTTTGTAACCTTTGCGGTGAATGGATTGTATTAATTCGCCGATCCATTCATTGAAACTTTCCTTTGCCATTTCCACCGTTACACCATCAATACCTGGGGCTGACTTCTTGGGGATTTTATTTAAACTTTCCCACACCAATCCGCTGGTAATATGATGGCACAAAGAGGTGAACTTAAAATTTGTGTCTTGACGAGCTTTTCCTGCTATTCTTTCTAATTCCGTTTCCATGACTGAGTTTACCCTTACTTTGAATTAAGGCTCGAAGCCTCCCTTTGAATGGAGCTCATGTTTCCTTAAAAAGATTCAAATTCTGCTGACCGCTTCCCCATGTAACAGGCTCTCCCTGTCTCAAAGTACTATCAGTCAGTCCGACTTCCGACAAACCATCAGGTCATCCTTGCTTTGTAGGCTTGTTTGACCCTACAGAATTACTCTGAGCTTCTCGGATCTCCCTTGTTCACATGGAATCCTTTGGTGACATGCTGTAGGTAAAAACCCCGGAAGCAATGTCAAGCTCTCGTCATTTACAAGCTTGGCATTACGGTCTTCCCTATCTGGGAATTAGGTCGACTGCTTCACATGCGCTGATTTCGGGGCTATATATCCTGTTCATCTTCCGATTCCGGCCTGCCACCTTCCTATCTACGCTTCACAACAATTGTTACCAATTATTGCGCAAGACTCAGTACTTGGCTGTTGACTAAACTTTGCCAAGGTGATTATCTCAAATCACTGTATTACATGTGCTTTCAAGGCACACTCCCAGCAGAGCCTTATCCTCCAAACTGGTGGACAAAGAATAGCATGAAATTTATAACTATAAAATGGAAAGATTAATTGAAAAATGAAATTGCCCTTAACATGGGAACAACTTCTATGGTAAAACCGGACAAATCATGTGTTACAAAAACCGGACATTTCTATTTGTCTCTAACACACCTTTGTCGAACGGCTGGATCTCATGATTCCCTGCCTTTTTTGTATT
>JASJGP010000306.1:0-13097 GCA_033791485.1 Desulfobacterales bacterium
GCCTCTTTAGATCCAAAGTTTCCAGCACGCTCTGCCCACTCTTTATACTCCTGTGCATGTTCTCCGTTGTGATTTACCCAGTGAGACAAAAGAATTCTCAGTTTTTCATGATCAGTAATTGAACTCATAGCTCCTCCATTACCAGTAAAGGGTCTTTTCTTCTTTTTTAGTTTTTTGGGGAGAGACTGCAATGACTTTATTGAACTTAACGCCAAAACCGATGTCTGGAATAAGCCTGACGATTTTTCCGGAAACCTTGATATGCGCCCCCGGTTCGGGAAGTTGAAAAGTCAAAGTAATTCTTTGTCCCTCGGAAAAAGAGTCACTTGTTTCTATAAACATACCACTTGCACTTAGGTTTTGAATTAAACCTCTAAACATTCGCTCATTTAAAACAAAGTCAACTTCCTTTTTATAATCTTTCCTGGAAAATTCCCTGTTTCCTTTTTTATATTTTTCTTCCAGTTCGTTAAGAAGAGTTTGACGCTCCTTAGCGCTCATTTTTAATATTAAATCAACCAGGCGGGTTGTTATAACGGAAATATTAAGTTTGTTAGATTGTTTTCTCGAATTATTCATTTATCAACCATGCCTCAATATCTTTAAATCGAAATATTTTCATGCCCTTTCCGGTCATAGATTACCAAGTCAACGCTTACAGCATTTTAGTGTTTTTCTATAACAAAATGGTATTATTTGTCAATTATCCATCATCTCCAATATGGAAATAATGTTTTCGCCAAATTCATTTTTCTGCCAGTTTTTCATTTCTTTTATGGTTTCGAGGGATTTCCTGTCCTTTGGGTTTTGTAAGGCAATATTAGTCAAAAGGGCCTTATTAAAAAGAATTGAAGGATCTATTTTCAGCTTATTTGCAATAGTATCTCTCCACGCTTTAATAGCTTTTACTCTTTTTGGAACTTGTGGGGGAAGCGGTGAAGCCTTTTTGTGGGGGTAAACAGGGAGGGAACCCCCTGGCACCTTCAAGGTATTGTTTATTATATCTATTACAGCATCTCCATGTATCCTGATCTGTCTTGGACTGAGTATTTTTGTATTTTCCACTATGCTTAAATTAACAGGTTTTTTGGTTGCCAGTTTCATGAGCGAATGGTTTCCGATAATTTTGAAAAGCGGTCTGTCTTCTTTTTTTGCGATTTTTTTTCGGTACTGGAGAAGAGATTCAAGGACCGCAAGACTTCTTGAATCGAGTCGACCGGCGCCGTTAAACTTAAGATAAAGAGGCTCATGATTGGCTGAAGCATGCCGAACCTTGCTTAAGTAACGGCATTCTTCATTTACCCAGGAAAGTCGTTCAAGGTTTTTCAGCTTTTCTTCAAGAATTTTTGCAAGAGGAAGAAGATAGAGAGTATCTTTTGCAGCATATGCCATCATATCCTCAGACAATGGCCTTTTGGACCAGTTTTTTCTTTGATATTTTTTATCAAGTCTAATCTTGAACCATTTTTTTACAACCGCTTCAAGGCCGGTTTCTCTGATACCGAGAAACATGCACGCAAGCTGGGTATCAAAAAGATTATTTATATTAATCTTAAAATCCCTGTAAAGACTGCGAACATCGTAGTCGGCTCCGTGAAAGATTTTATTGATGCTGTGATTTTCAAAAAGCGGTTTAAGAGGTGACAAATCGTGAATTTTTAAAGGATCGATTACCACATTTACATCATGTGTTGCCATTTGAATCAGGCAGACTTTTTCTTTAAAATGGTACATGGAATCAGCTTCCAGATCAACAGCAATGGCTTTTTCTTTCTTAAAAAGATCTGCAACCGTTTTAAGTTCTGAAAGAGTTTCTATTAACTGGTAGTCACGATTAATATTTTTGCTCATTTTTTATCTTGACCAGGAAGGTCATTTCTCCTAAATATAAGCGCTTGGTAACATGATATGGACAATTTAAGATCCAAAGAAAAATTAAAAAAAAGGTGTAACATTTTAGATTTATGAAAAACCGGATCACATGAATGCTCATTCGGACATGTTTTTCAATAGTCTCAATTAATACAAAAAGGTGAATACATAATGGCGAACATAACATTTCCTGACGGCAATATAAAGAGTTTTAAAAACAATTCTACAGGACTGGACATAGCAAAGGGTATTTCAGAGGGTTTTGCAAGAAATTGCGTTGCCATGGAATTAGATTCTGAAATTGTTGATTTAGGCAAAAAGATAACCCGGGACGCTAAAATCAGGTTTATAACAACAAAAGACCCTGAAGCACTGGAGATTCTCCGCCACAGTGCAGCGCATGTCATGGCACAGGCAATTTTACGCCTTTATCCTGGCGCCAGGCTTACTATCGGACCTGCAGTTGAGGATGGTTTCTATTACGACATAGACATGCAGCCGATTTCCAGGGACGATTTCCCAAAGATAGAAGCGGAAATAAAAAAAATCATAAAGGAGAAACTTCCTATTACACGCAGGGAAGTTTCCAAGACTGAGGCCCTCGAATTCTATAAAGATGAGCCTTACAAGCTCGAAATGATTTCTGAGTTGGGTGATAACACCATTTCGTTTTATATGCAGAGTGAGTTTACAGATTTGTGCCGCGGCCCCCACCTTCCACATACAGGATTTGTCAAAGCTATTAAGCTCATGAAGGTTTCCGGGGCATACTGGAGGGCTGACCAAACAAAAGCCCAGCTCCAGCGCATATACGGCACCGCATTTTTCAACAAGAAAGAACTTGCAGAATATATCCATTTTCTTGAAGAGGCTAAAAGGCGCAACCATCGTAAAATAGGGGAAGCCATGGAACTGTTCAGCTTCCATGATGAAGCGCCTGGTATGCCGTTTATTCATCCTAAGGGAATGGTGATCTGGAATATCCTGATTGACTACTGGCGTAAAGAGCATCTTGCAGCCGGTTACACGGAAACAAAAACACCGATAATGCTAAAGCGTAATCTGTGGGAACAAAGCGGTCACTGGGATAATTACCGGGAAAACATGTATACTTCCGTTGTTGATGAATACGATTACGCCATCAAACCGATGAACTGCCCGGGGGGGATGCTGATCTACGGAAATCGTCCTCATTCTTACAAGGAACTGCCCATGAGAGCGGGAGAAATCGGGTTGGTACACAGGCATGAACTTAGCGGTGTGCTGTCCGGCCTGTTCCGCGTTCGAGCATTTCATCAAGATGATGCTCATCTATTCATGACTCCCGATCAGATCCAGGATGAAATTATCGGAGTTTTATCGTTGTCGGAGCGGATTTACGGAACCTTTGGGCTCGGTTTTCGTCTGGAGCTTTCTACACGTCCTGAAAAGTCGATCGGAACCGACAAGCAGTGGGAGGTTGCCACAGAAGGCCTGCGCTCCGCCCTTGACGTCTATGGGCAAGAGTATATTGTCAATGAAGGGGATGGCGCCTTCTATGGCCCCAAGATCGACCTTCACATTAAAGACGCCCTGGGCCGAACCTGGCAGTGCGGCACGATTCAGCTCGACATGTCATTGCCGGAAAGGTTTGATCTGTCTTTTATAGGCAGGGACAATGAAAAGCACCGCCCAATCATGATACACAGGACAATCTTCGGTTCCCTCGAAAGATTTTTTGGAATATTGATAGAACACTTTGCAGGGAAATTCCCTTTGTGGCTATCACCTGTTCAGGCGATTCTTCTGCCCATCAATGATGAACTTGCGTCTTACGCAGATGAGATTAGAATATTGTTGGAAAAAGAAGGCCTGCGAATTGATGTTGATAGTAGAACAGAAAGCCTGAACAAAAAAATTCGAGATGCACAGCTTGATAATATTCCGCTTATCCTTACAATCGGCAAAAAGGAGAAGGAATCTGGAACATTGTCGGTGAGAACTCTGGATGGTAGTGTCAAATACGGAATTACCCATGAAGATTTTATAGAAAGGGTACTTGCATATATCAATCAGCGAGAATTAACGCTTGATATTTTTTAGCAGTAAAAGTAAATGACCACCCCCAAAGGGGGTGGCTTTAAATTGCGGTTATAGGCCGCGCATGAAAGGGGAGACGGCATGTCTCCAATCGTTTAAGCTTTTACCGCTTGCGAAGCACACGGTTTGATCAAAAAAATTAATGAGGTACCACCCGAAAGCAGTAGCGTTGACCTCGTAACAGTGGACATGGTCCAGTGTCACTATTAGTTTGTCAGCTACTTACTGGACGACTTCAAACTGAACCGTTTCCAGCACTTCTCCTGCCGGGTCAATCACATCTACATGCCATGCACCTATCTCGTGAGCCTGCAAGATCTTTGAACTGTGAGTACGCCATGCATTTGTTTTTACAGGCAAAGTTACACGGGCTCTTTCGGTATCACCAAAGTACCAGACATGTGCAATCTCTATCGGGTTTTCAGCACCGGTAATTTTAGTAAAAAAGAAGAGTTTTCCCACTGTCACCGAAAAACTGGTACCTGTACCCGCAGCTTCGCGATCAACAATATTTTCACAAACAGCGGCTGATTCTATCTTTATTGAACCTGTTTCCTGGGCCACAGCGTTCACTGTAAGAAAAAGGGCCAAAGACAGCAGCAATAAAAACCAGGACATTTTAAAAATTCGTTTCATAACATTTCCTCCTTTTAATGGTTGTTTTTTCTTAACTTTTACCAATTTATAGAGTATAATACAATATTTAAGCGAGTCAAACCACAAAGAAACGAAAGGCACATAAACTGGGAGGCTGGAATGCCGGGGGGGAGGGCTTAGCACCCGAGTATTCAAGCTTTTTGGCATATATACCATGTCTTTAAATAAAATGAAATCTTACTGGATTGCGGGCGTTTTATTTGCTTTCGCTTTTTCAGTTCTTTTTATTATACGGTTGGATTTGCTCAATAAAATCTTTTCCGCTCCACAAACTTTATCCATTTCCTCCCTGTCTGTACTTCCTGAAAGAGACACATGGATGAATATTTTCCAGAAGGATAAAAAAATCGGGTTTTCACATAAAACTTTTACAAAAAAGGAAAAAGGGTATCTGCTGCAAGAGAATGTTTTCATGCGTATTAATACCATGGGAATGGTTCAGGATATAAACCTTAAAACCAATGGAGTGCTAAACGATGACTTCACCCTTTCTTCTTTTGATTTTATAATCAGTTCGGGTCGTTTCAGCTTTTCAGCCACAGGGTCGGTTTCAGGTGATATTATTAACATTAAAACCCAAAACTCAGGAGCTTTTCGGACTTTTGATATTAAGATTAAAAAGAAGCCGTACATTGCCGCCGGAATCCTTGATGCTATCAGGGCTGCGGGGCTTAAGGCAGGAGGTAAATTTACATTTGATGTTTTTGATCCGGCCACTATGGGCCAGGAGCCTGTTGTTGTCAGTGTGGTCGGAAAAGAAAATATTAAAAGCATGGGGGCCATGAAAATAGCAACCAAACTACTGATAAATTTTAAAGGAGCAACCCAGTTTGCCTGGATTGGAGAAGATGGAGAAACGCTTAAAGAAAAAGGGCTTCTGGGAATCAGGCTTGAAAAAACAACCCGCAAAGATGCGCTTTACGGACATCCTTTAGAAACAGGAGAAGACCTTACCAAAATTGCTTCTATTGCATCTAACGTGGTTATCAAAGATGCAGCCGGGCTTAAAAGGATAGAACTTGAAATAGGCGGCATAAAATATAATGATGTAAATTTGCAGGGAGAAAGACAAACTCTTATAGATAACATCCTTACAGTCGAAAAAGAGTTATTGTCGGGTCTTGAGCCTGTTCTAGATGTTGATAAGTTAGATACTCTTGAAAAGATATTTATGCAACCTGGCCCATTTATCCAGTCTGATCATCAGAAAATTAAAGATCAGGCGAAAAAGATCATACGAGACGAAATCGTGCCGTTGGAAAAGGTGAAAAAGCTGATTGGCTGGGTTTACAAAAATATTGAAAAGCGGCCGGTCTTATCTGTGCCTGATGCACTTTCCACTCTTGAAAATCGTGTTGGAGATTGTAATGAACATGCTGTGCTTCTAGCTGCGCTGGCAAGGGCATCCGGGATACCTGCACGGATTGAGACGGGCCTTGCCTACTTAAACGGCAGGTTTTACTACCATGCATGGAACCTTTTGTACCTTGGCAGATGGATAACTGCCGATTCGGTTTTTGGTCAGATTCCGGCTGATGTAACCCATATTCGTTTTACAACCGGATCTTTAAAACAGCTCGATTTAATGAGTATCATAGGCAAAGTAAAATTGAAGGTTATTAAATAATGATAGAGCTTAAAGATTTAACCAAAAAATATGTCGATTTTCCTGCTGTGAGTAATTTGAACCTTTCAATACAAAAAGGTGAAATATTCGGCTTTATAGGTCCAAACGGTGCAGGCAAGACAACCACTATAAAGATGATTGGCGGTGTACTTGAGCCCACAAGCGGCAGTGTTATGATTGCAGGGATAAGTATGAAAGACAACCCTGAAAAGGCAAAAAGTAAAATCGGCTTTATTCCGGATCGGCCATATCTTTATGAAAAACTCACCGGAATGGAATTTTTAAAATTCGTGGCAGACCTGTACGGAGTTGACAGTGATATCTTTTCAGAAAAAGCCGAGCAACATCTTAAGATGTTTTCACTTCTTGACTGGTCCAACGAGCTCATCGAGTCCTATTCCCACGGGATGAAACAAAGGCTTATAATGGCTGCGGCACTTTTGCATGATCCTGAAGTTATTATTGTTGATGAGCCGATGGTGGGGCTTGATCCTGTTGCGATTATGATGGTCAAGGATCTTTTTCGGAATCTTGCAAAACAGGGTGTAAGCGTTTTCATGTCAACCCATACCTTGAAGATCGCAGAGGAGATATGTGACCGTATCGGTATAATTCACAAGGGTCACCTGATAGCCACAGGAACCACTGATGACCTGCAACGAAAAGCACAGGTTACAAATGCTGATCTTGAACAGGTCTTTTTAAACCTGACAATGGATTGATTGGTTGAGTTGTTCCTGAAAAGTTGATTCGTATCGAAGGCGTGAATCAAGAAGGTTATATCATTTTCTTCCAGGTGATATGAATATAATCAGTTGGAAGCGTGTCCAGATATTTGGGATAAAGTGTTTAAGTTGCTAAATTATATAAGTTCTTACATCTATCCTAAATATCTTGACACTGCGAGAGGATGGAGGGGGTGACCAACATATCACCTTACAGAAAACAATATAACCTTCTCGATTCACATCTGATCTTATATATTACATGTCATCCGAGCATTCCCTTTTGTAAATAGGAGTGCGAAACTAGAGTGCTAAACTATAAATGAACGATATTTTAACATTATTAAAACCAAGAATTTCGTCGATTAGAAACAGCGGTTTTTCAAAAAGAAGTCGTGGGCGGGCGATGAAGTTTTTGCTGATAAGTACAATCGGTCTTGTTTTCTGGGCCGGTCTTTTCGCTGTCTCCCTGCGTGTCTTGTCCTATTTTAAAGGCATCGAGGATATTGGTGATATACTTGCCCTTAAACTTCTTTCCATGATGCTTATTACTTCTTTTGTTCTTCTTGTTTTCAGTAGTATTCTGACATCTCTTTCAAAGCTGTATCTTTCCAGGGATCTTCTACTTGTGCATTCTTTACCTGTTTCAAGTCATAAGATTTTTACCGCACGGTGGATTGACAGTACTATTGACAGTTCGTGGATGGTTATCATTTATACGTTGCCTGTTTTCATATCTTACGGTGTTGTGTACGGGTCGGGGTTTTTTTTCTACCTTGATATCTTCCTCGTCCTTATGTCTCTTTCTATTACTGCATCTGCATTAAGTTCTATTCTGGTGATGTCTGCTGTTATTGTTGTTCCGGCAAGCCGCATGAGAAGCGTGTTTATTTTTATAAGCCTATTTTTTTTTGTTGCTCTTTATATCGCAATTCGTTTTTTAAAACCTGAACTTCTGGTTGATCCCGAAATATTTGACAGTGTTCTTGTTTATATAACGGCATTAAAGACGCCGTCATCTCCTTTTCTTCCGACCACATGGGCTTTTGACAGTATTAAAGCAATTCTTTCCGACTCTGTGGCCGACGGAATGTTTCATGCATTTATTTCCTTGAGTTTTACAGGCACACTTGTGTTCGCAATAATAATAGTGGCAGACTCAATTTACTTTAAGGGGTTTTCAAAAACCCAGTCGGCACAGGCACGCCTGATTAAACAAAGCTCGATTGGTGGTAAGTTGTTTAATTTTTTACCGGGCCAGGTCAGAGCGTTGGCAGTAAAGGAGATCAAGACCTTCTTTCGTGATCAGACACAATGGTCGCAGCTTTTTCTCATTGCTGCACTTGTTGTCATATATATTTATAACTTCAACGTACTTCCCATTGAAAAATCTCCTATTAAGACAGTATATCTTCAAAATCTGCTTTCTTTTCTTAACATGGGACTTGCACTTTTTGTCCTGACAGCCATAACAGGACGTTTTGCTTATCCTGCAGTCAGCTCGGAGAGAAATGCATTCTGGATAGTAAAATCGGCTCCCGGCACCATTAAGAAATTTTTATGGGTAAAGTTTTTTATTTACTACTTCCCTCTTCTTATTCTGGCTGAAATACTCACCATTGTCACCAATATGCTGCTTAATGTAACAGCCTTTATGATGATTCTTTCAATTGTCACAGTTTTTTTCCTTGTACCCGGGATTGTGGCAATGGGAATAGGCCTTGGTGCCGCATACCCTGATTTCAAAGCAGAGAATCCGACCCAGACGGTTACAAGTTTTGGCGGGCTTGTCTTTATGATACTTTGTGCTGCTTATATCGGCGTGGTAATTGTCATTGAAGCAGGCCCTGTTTACGCTATTTTCATGGCGGAGATCAACAGGCAGGCATTAAGTATATTGAAGTGGGTATGGATAACGGTGTCGTTTTCCATAGCTTTTACGCTAAGCATTCTTGCTATTATTCTTCCCATGAATTTCGGAGAAAAGAAATTGTCTAAGCTATCGGCCTGATCTGTCGTATTTCTGCCGGTATAGCGTCAAAACATTGACATAAAGTCAGGCTTTATACATCCACGGTTTTTTATTTTCCATGTCTTCAGAGATGTTTCCACGTTAGTATTGCATTATATGTCAGCCAATTTCGAAACGTCCCCTTTCGAAGTCTGCGCTTATCTGTCCGATATATGCGTCCCCGATTAGCGGGATTTGTCGACAGGCCTAAAATTTAATTCTCGATATATTCAATGTATTCATATGGTTAAACCTTATTTAAAACTTGGTTGCCTTCCTTGATCTCGAACAGATAAGCGGAGACTTCGAAATTGAATATTTTGAAACAGGTTAATCTTATTGAATAAAAAATTATATATTTACACCTTTTCGATAAAGGAAGGTGATAAAATTGGCATAGTTTTTGCTATATACCTGTAATATTGCGGAATTAGTAAAATAATCATATCACGCATCAAATCTAAAAAAATAAACTATGCATTCTATCCGGCGGGTCATATTTGCTTTTTTATTAATCACAGGTGCTATTTCTATCGGCGTTTCCGGCTATATGATAATCGAAGATTATACATTTTTCGAGGGCTTTTACATGTCGGTTATTACTCTTACCACCGTTGGCTTTGGTGAGGTGAAACCGCTTTCCGGAGCAGGTCGTGGATTTACGACATTTTATATCCTGCTTGGTTTCGGTAGCCTGGCTCTTGCAGGGCATGCCATAGCCGAATCTCTTTTAGAAAAGGTTTTCAGCGGCAGATCGGGGTTAAAAAAAATGAGAAAAAAAATATCGGCATTAAAATCACATTACATCATTTGCGGGTATGGGAGAGTGGGCGCGGCAGCATCAGAATACTTTGAAAAAGCAGGTATCGATTTCGTAACAATTGAGGCAAATCCTGAACATTGCCAGATTATTAATGAAAAAGGCAGCCTCTATATTGAAGGAGACGCAACCCGTGAAAGTCTGCTCCTTGAAGCCGGAATAAAATCGGCAAAGGGTCTGCTTGCTCTGCTAAACTCCGATCCTGATAATTTGTTCATTGTTTTGAGCGCTCGTGAACTGAATCCTACGCTTCACATTATTGCAAGGGCAGGGGAACCATCATCAGGAAAAAAAATTATGCGTGCCGGGGCGGACAGCGTTGTATCGCCTTTTTCAACAGCAGGCAGGCAGATTGCTGCCGATATCCTTGCAGTCACGGGGAAGAAGAAAAATTCCGCGGCGCAGCCAATGACAACAGAGGTTCTTCCCAAATGGATCAGTGTGCAGGAAGACTCCGATACTACAGGTGAGACCATAGGAGCCGTTTCAGAAAAAACAGAGCGTCAGGTTATCGGTCTTCGAAAGAACAACCAGGATTCAATCTTCCCGGATCCTTCGATAAAGCTTGAACCCGGCGACAAGCTTCTTGTTTTGGATGCAATGCAAAACAAGGCTGATCATTCGATTCGTCGGTCAGGGCGTAAAAAGATTGTTATCGTGGATAACAACCCTGTTTTTCTGCGGCTTTACACCCGCCTTTTTCAAAAGGCTGGATTTCATCCCATAACAGCAACCAATGGGCCTGAAGGAGTTGATACCATAATCCGAGAAAAGCCGGCGGCAGCGGTGATCGATTATATACTTCCGGAACTGTCCGGCATCGAGGTTTGCCAGCGCATTCGCACTACGCATGAGTGTCATGGGATAAAGCTTATAATTTTTACAGCAGACAATCAGGCTAAAACACAAAGGCGTGCGATAGATGCAGGGGTTGATGCAGTGATAGTTAAAAGCCCGGAGGCGTCTGAAGTTATAAAGACCGTAGTGCGGATGGTCAGGAGCAACCCCACAACTTAGGGCACTGTTAATGCTTTCAACCCATACAGAGGATCAACTTGACCGCAATAAACAGAGATTATGTCGCCGAAATTTTGAAGCAGAGTACTAAAATAAAGGAAACCATATGAAGATCAAGGAAAGCCTGGCATATTACTTAATCGGGCTGATTTTTCTGGTGGCCTTGAGCACGACGTCATTATCATATTATGTGAGCACGGTTTCTTTAAAAAAGGCAGCAGAGAAACATGAAGCCGGTTTTGCCAAAAGCACCGAAAGCGTTATCAAGGCTATAATAAAAGAAGAAGCAGACAGACTGTCCAGTATTTCAAAAGCTTTAAAGCAACACATTGTTTTGAAAAACAGAATTGACGATTATTATGCTTCTAAAGACAATTTCCCTGATTTAATAGAAATTATGGACCAGACAGCTCAAAACCTCAGGCTGGATATGTTCTGGATAGCAGACCTTGAAAAGAAAGTTGTCTATCGAACTCACTCACAAAAAAGGGGAGATATAAAAGACAACAAACCGGCAAAGGAGGCACTTAACGGTAAAAACAGTATATACATTACAAAAGGCAGTATCGGGTGGGGCATCAGGGCTTATGGGCCGGTAACTCGAGGTAACAGAGTGATTTGCACAATTATGGCAGGAAAATGTATAGATGACGCTTTTGCAATAAGAATTGCCCGCATAATAGATGCAAACGTTTCATTTTATACGTTGAATAATGTAATAGGTAGCTCTTTGATTGAAGAAGAAAGGAAAATTCTTGACCATGAAGCCGCGGCAACCTGCATTAAAGAGAAAAAGTCTATCCGTATAGACCATGAAGCTGCATCAAGAGCTCTTTTCTACATGCCGATGCAAATTCTTGATAAAACGTTTTGCATGGTTGTTGAAATGGATACCGGTTTATCAAAAGCTCTTTTCAAACAAAATCAGAATAAGGTTTTATTTATAAGTTTTTTTGTTTTGTTGATTGCCATTCTTTTGGGAAGCTGGCTGGCATTTTATCTGATTAAGCCGTTAAGAGAGCTGCAAATAAAGGCTCAGGCCACAGTAAAGGAACTTTCGGGCGTTGTTTTAAAAATAGATAAAGGGAATGAAATACAAAACCTGGTTTTAGCTTTTAATATAATGACGGATACGGTTAAAGAGCACCTTCGCAGACGCAAAAGAGCGGAAATACGTCTTAAAGAGTTGCTGGAATCTTTAAGCGAATCGGAAGAACGTTTTAGAGACATTGCAGAAAGCATGTCTGACTGGATATGGGAGGTTGATAAGAACGGTGTATATACTTACGGTTCGAAAAAGGTGAAAGACCTTTTGGGTTACAGCGCAAAAGAGGTGATCGGTAAAACACCCCTTCATTTCATGCATCCTGATGAGAAGGAAAGAATCGGTGCTATCTTTATAGAGGATGCTAAAGATAAGCGTCCGATACGTGATCTGGAAAACTGGAATCTTACAAAGGACGGTCAAATGGTTTGTCTTCTGACCAATGGAATTCCGATACTTGATGAAAAAGGTGAGCTTATCGGTTATCGGGGGGTTGATTCCGATATTACCGAGCGCAAGCAGGCCGAAGAAGAGCTTTCCGAAACCAACCGCCAGCTAGAGTCCGCCATAGAGCAGGCCAATGAGATGGCTTTAAAAGCAGAGGCTGCTAGTATGGCCAAAAGCGAGTTCCTGGCCAACATGAGCCATGAGATACGAACGCCCATGAATTCCGTAATCGGTTTTTCAGACATGTTGCTTGATACGGATCTTGATGAAGAACAGAGCGATTATGCGGCAACAGTTAAAAGAAGCGGTGAATCTCTGCTCTCATTGATTAACGATATTCTCGATTTTACCAAAATCGAAGCCGGCCAGCTCGATTTTGAAGAGATTGAATTTGATCCCGAGCTTCTTGCCTATGATATCTGTGAGCTGATCCGCCCGAAGATTGAATCAAAACCCATCGAGGTTTTGTGCCGTGTCGGTGATAACGTTCCTGCAATGGTGAAGGGAGATCCGACGAGGTACAGGCAGGTTATTACCAATTTAATGGGTAATGCGCCTAAATTTACAGAATCCGGTGAAATTGAACTTTCGATTGAAGTGGAAAAAGAAGATGAAGACAGAGTTTTGATTCATGCAAGAATACGCGACACCGGCATAGGTGTTCCCGAAGAAAAGCTGGCAAACATCTTTGAGCCTTTTAAGCAGGCAGACGGCTCAACAACAAGAAAATACGGCGGCACAGGTCTGGGGCTTTCCATTTGTAAAAAAATATCCAGGCTTATGGAAGGTGATGTATG
>JASJGP010000307.1:0-2887 GCA_033791485.1 Desulfobacterales bacterium
GGCCAAATTACAGCCAAAACAATGATTACCGATCGGGTTAAAGAGGGTCTGGTCTTTATGCCATTTCATTTTGTGGAAAGCTGTGCCAATATCCTGACAAACCCGGCCAATGATCCCGTTGCCAAGATTCCGGAATTTAAGGTTTGTGCCGTGAATGTCGAAAGGGTGGCTGATTAGATCAAAACATATACAGTGAGACCCCGTTCAAACAAGCTGAGAAAGAAATAAGCGTTTGGACAGGCCTGAAAAGCTGACTTTATGAAATATGTGAAAATAATCAGCCTGAGCCGGATAATATTATCGTATGGTGGCGAGACCAGCCGGATAGTTGGAAAGGACATATTGGTCTTGTTCACAGCCTTTCCCTATGAGGAATTTTTTATAGCATTGAAGGGAATAAAGGAGGCGTCTCTGCACCGGTAAGAATTTTCGATTATGTCATGGGCTGTATTAAAAAACTTTTAAGCTTTGGCCGTGTGCCTGACGATGCATAAAGAAAAACTATGTCGATTTTTCCATTAAGCGTCTATGTTCCAAACGCGATTTGAGTTTTGGAAATGTATTCATGTCGGTATGGGGCAAGAATAAAGCAGCAACATAATGATCCATATAGGAAGCCGTTTCCGACAACTCAAAATTGGTCATCTTTTTGGTCACTTCTACCACATCCATACGAATGTGGTTTGACAGGGCGCTCATTCTTGCACCCATCAGAGAACTGTTTCCAATAAACGTAACCCTATCCAAATCGATTTCAGGCAGCAGACCGATGGTCATCGCTTTTTCCAGATCCACATAGCTTCCAAATCCCCCTGCCAGGATAATGTGTTCAATCATTTTTATATCTAGCCCCACTTCATCCAGAAGGGTCTGGGCTCCGCTGTATATGGCCCCTTTGGCCCGAATGAGATTTTCAATGTCAATTTCGGTCAGAACAATATCTCTGTCGATCTGGGAATCATTTTCCCAGGCCAACACATATTCCCATACGTCATCGGTTTCACGGATGCGTTGTGTTTTCAGGTCCCGGTTGAATTTGCCCTGATTGTCAATGATACCCATTTCAAACATCGTCGCCACCATGATGATCAGCCCTGAACCGCATATACCCTTTGGCCTGATATTACCTATGGTGATATTCATCGGTTCGAGGGTTATGGGGTTTACGGAAAAATCTTCAATTGCTCCTCTGGCAGCACGCATTCCGAATTGAATGCCCCCACCTTCAAATGCCGGGCCCGCAGAACAGGCGGCGCAGGCAAGCCAGTCTTTGTTGCCAATAACGATTTCGGCATTCGTGCCGATATCCATAAAAAGTGTTAATTCTTCACTTCGGTAGATACCTGAACCCATCACACCGGCAACAATATCACCACCCACATAACTTGAAATTTGTGGGTAGACGAGAGCTTCAACGTGATCCCCAAGATCAAGCCCCAAACTTGCTGCGTTTATCGGTGGATAAAGTGTTGCAGCCGGCACATATGGGGCACGTCGGATGTACCTGGGATTTACTTTTAAAAAGAGCTGGCTCATAGTTGTATTCCCCGCCAGCGTAATGGTAGAAACCTCGTCACGCTCAATTTTAGCCTGCTTAATAATTTTACCAATGATTTTATTAATTGATTTAGTGATGACTTCGTGGAGCTTTTCCAGACCGCCTGGTTTTTCCGCGTACATAATCCGGGTAATCACATCTTCTCCGTAGCTGATCTGCCCGTTAAAATCACCGGCCTGAGCAATGACGTTTCCATTGTGAAGATCGATTAATTCACCATAAACTGTGGTTGTTCCGATATCCACCGCAATTGCAAAACTCCGGTTGGTTGTATTTCCCGGTTCTATATGAATAATGTATGATTTTCTACCTTTCTGGACGGGTCTAGATAAAGTTGCAGTTACCTTAAAATCATCTTTCCTAAGAACATCCGGCAGTTTCCTAATAACCGGCAGGCTAACTGCAAGGCGGTGCTCATCATGGTTCAGTTTCAAAAACCCGATCAGCCGGGTGGTGTCCGGAAGGTTATCCTGTATCGACGGTTCCGGAAGCTCAAGATATTTCTTCTCCACAGGCGGTACGAAAAGCCCTTCTTTCTTCAATGCTTCAAAATCCGGCTGCTTTATATGGGCCGTCCGTCTTGCAGTGCTCTGCATGTTCAGCACTCTTGCATCCACTTCTGACTCGACAGGAACGCGAACCGTCACATCTCCTCGAATCAGTGATTGACAGGCCAGTCGATACCCTTTTTCTATATCCGCCTCACTCAGCTTCTCTGTAATTCCCCCTTCAATATTTCCTTCTTCTATAATAACACGGCATTTCCCGCATACCCCCTCTCCACCGCAGGAGGCATTTATATGGACTCCGGCCTCCATGGCTGCGCGTATCAGGCGCTCTCCATCCTGAACAGTTATTTCCTTGTTGTGAGGAAGAAATAAGACTTTGTGCTCATTCATCTATATTACTCCTTTTCATCTAATGCAGTAGTAAATAGGGCTTAGGGGACACTATTTTACGAGTTTAGTTAGTGTCTGAACGACAATTGAAAACTGGTTGAATTTACGATGTAATATCGCATAGTAATAAAACGAAGACTTTCCAGAAAATGCATAATTTACTTGCATTAACAGTTCGTTAAAGGTAAATAACTTATTGAATACACGTTAAATGCCGATTTTCTACCCGTATAGTAGAAAAGGAAAAACGAGTTAAATCTGAAAAATCTTCGTTGGAATAAATTATGCGAAAATTAATCGAATTGCAAATGGAATTTTGGAAAAAGATATCTCCCAAATCAAATTTGATATCAAATCACGTGATGAGATACCAAAGTTATTAATTGGGCTGCAATACATATACAGTACCCCAAAAGTTCGAGCAGAAGTC
>JASJGP010000308.1:0-3092 GCA_033791485.1 Desulfobacterales bacterium
TCATCCTTTGTCACGGTTAGTATTCCTGATTTGGAATCAAACACCACCTGGTCGCCTTTGTAGCCGAGAATATTAAACAATACGTAAGCCGACGCCAAGGTTGCGTGGCCGCATAAATCCACTTCACTGGTTGGAGTAAACCATCGAATGTGAAATCCATTATCTGTTGGAATGAAAAAAGCGGTTTCAGATAAATTGTTTTCTTCAGCAATAGATTGCATGATTTCATCGGGCAGCCATTCATCTATTGGGCAAACCGCTGCCGGATTTCCTTCAAAAGGTTGGCTTGCGAACGCGTCTATCTGGTATAGATTTAACTCCATTTTTTCTCCTCATGAAACATAACCGATTGATTCAATCATCCCACTTTAAAATGGTTTTTAATTTTTCGAAATATTTGTTGACCGAATTGGAGCTTTTTTGCGAAAAATGCTCCTCTATCGACCCCCCCTGTAACCTCATAATGTATCGGTCAACTAATTCTTTCTGTGCTCGATTTGAGGGCCAGGATGGCGTGGGGCTCATCATTTTCCGGGCTTTCTTGAAATCAATCCCGGAATGAATCAGAAAGGCCAAAATAACAGTTCCGGTTCGGCCGATTCCATACCTGCAATGCACTAAAACCGAATTTCCCGACTCGATTTGGCGATTCATCCAGGCAATCAATGCATCCAGTTCTTCCAAACCGGGGGACGCTTCGTCTGCAATGGGAAGATAGTAGACTTCGAAATTTGAATCTTTTTCCGCTTCATGCAAATCGTAGCATTCAGCACAAAGATTAACGATGGCCCGAATTCCGGCAGCGTGTATTGCCTGCAAGTGTTCTTCGGAGCGAGGGGCATATCCCACCGCCAAGGTTCCTGTTATCCATTTTAAGGGATATTCATCCATTCTTCACCTCTCGATTAGAAGGAAATAACCCGAGCTGTCTCCAAAATGTGCACCTCAAAAAGATAACGAATTGTTCAGCTGTACCGCAGGTATAAGAACAAAAATTCATGATTTAATTGGCAAGTCCCTGTTAATTTAATTTTGACTCATTAATTCTGGACTAATAAAAAACTCTTGCCTGTTATTTTTTCTTGATAAACGTACCTTCATCAAGCTCTTTGAAAGCAATATTAAGCTCTTCCTGTGTATTCATAACGATTGGGCCGCCCCACGCTATCGGTTCGTTGAGTTGTTTGCCGGTAACAAATATGTAATGGATATCTTCAATCGCCTTCACGGCAATATTTCCTGCTTCGGCGAACAACATCAAGTGCGCTTTTTCCAGCTTCGCTTTATCAAACTCTCCCGTTCCTTCTATAAGATAACAAAAGCTGGTGTATCCTTTTTTAGCTTCATGGGTCATGGCCCTTCCCTTCTTTAATCTTATATCCAGATACTCAACATCTACTACAAGTTCCCGTACTGGCCCAGTTTCATTTTTATAGGCGCCGGCAATGACCCGCACTTCTCCGCCCGGTATCTTTACGACAGGCACCTCACTATCGAGTATTCCCCTGTAGCGCGGCCACATCATTTTATTTTTCGCAGGCAAATTTACCCACAATTGCAAACCATGCATCATTTCTTCTGAAGCTTTCGGCATCTCCTGATGGATCACACCGCTGCCCGCAGTCATCCATTGAATATCCCCCGGTCCAATCATACCCGCGTTCCCGATATTGTCGCCATGCTCAATTATTCCACCGAGCATATAGGTTACAGTTTCAATACCGCGATGAGGATGCCAGGGGAAACCTTTTACATAATCGTCGGGATTGTCTGAACCGAAATGATCAAGAAGAAGGAATGGATCAGTAAGCTTTGTGTGATCATGCGCGAAAATACGCTTCAATTTAACTCCGGCTCCGTCGTAAGTTGAATGCCCTTGCAAAATTATTTTTTTCATACAATCCTCTTATTTAACTTCAAAATTTTTCATAGTCAAGATGCACCGCTAACGCCCACAAATCGCCCGCGAGGTTTTTTTCGTCGGCTAATTTGCATTGTTATATGGCTTTTTTCGTCTCTCTCTTTTTCCCAATCGGGCAAGCAAACTCGCACTTTCTACAGTATTTTATTGGAGATTGTTCACCGGCACTTCCTTTATCGCTTTCGGAAACATCCTTTTCCATTCGTATATTGCAGATTTCTCTATCATAAGCGCCATCCCTAGCAGGCAGATCTAAAGAATTATTGATTGATTCAAATAATGGCACTTTCTTATTCATGGCATTTTCAGGGCAAACTCTTCTACAATATTCTTTGCAGTCTGCACATGGATCAAACGCAACAGGACCAGTTGGTTCTAATTCAGCATCGAGAAACAGCGCCCTCAATCGGATTCTGGGGCCGTAAAACTTAGTCACCAGCATATTGTTCTTGCCGATACAACCCAATCCGGCCAGTACCGCAGCATCTTTGAGAAAAATACCCCCCTTTTCAACATAATAATGAAGTTTTCGGGTATTCACTTTCAGGTTGTTTTCAATCTGTTGCACGGTCAGCTTCATAGTATCAATCAACAGTCGATTACCGGGGGTTCCCCTGCCGTCCCACCAGTCAAGCTCCGGCTGTCCTTCAGGGTGTGAAAGGCCGATAACGAGTACAGATCTTGCTGAATCCGGCCATTTGAATAAATATTTATTCGAAAGGGTATCATCATCTCTGACGGTGCCGATTCCTTCATAATTTCCCATTTTCGTAAATATCAGGTGCGAGGAGGACAATTTAAGGGCTTGCGTGCTTGCAATACCCGCAACAGTAGCCCCGTTTTCAATAGCAGTTTCTATTATCTGTTTTCCAATTCCCATAATCAAAGCCTTTTTGCCTAATTGCCAATTTTTATGCTGAAAAATAACAATTTTGGATTTTTTATCTTCATGCAATTTTGCTATCGCATGGTGTTTGTTCAAGCCATATAACACTTTTCATGAGCAGCAGACCACCACGCTCGCTTAAATCGACACAGATTTTTCCGTTTGCTCAATGAATTTTTTATCCTGAGCTATATTTTGACCACAATGTTTTATTGCCATTTTTATTGTATTTAGTGCCTTAACATAATTTATCGCAAATTAACGGCTTTTTCACTTTACGTTCAG
>JASJGP010000309.1:0-4294 GCA_033791485.1 Desulfobacterales bacterium
GGATTAGATCGCCGATTCTTCTCATATAGCTTGCATATTCCAGAGAGAAGAAATGGCGAGGATCGGCGCACTGGTGAGGACCGCAGAAAGTTGCCGAGAATGAAAATCAAATATTGATTAAAATCATGTCTCTTGCTTTTCAATATCGAGTTAGACAACATTGACAATGGAAATGGATAGAAGATCAAGAATGGAAAGACGCATGTCAAGCAGCATTAATGCTCGTTCACTGATCTATGGTGGGCACAGGATGCTAATAAGGCGTCAGGAAGATAGAGAAAGACACTTTTTCGTTGATCAATACAGCCCAATACTATTTGTGCCGATTGTAGCCATTTTGTTTATGTGTGTACTTGATGCGCTATTAACACTATTTTTGCTGAATCATGGGGCTTATGAAACTAACCCAATAATGGCATACCTGCTGAATATTGGCCCCTACGCCTTTTATACCACCAAATATGCCATAACGATAATTGCGACCTTGGGTCTGTTAATGTTCAGAGGTATATTGATTCAGAAATTTAATTTAAGCGTTCATTTATTGCTTTATTTCGTTGCGGGTTTATATTGCGTGGTTGTCGCATGGGAACTATATTTAGTCTCCGATGTCGTCATTTGAGTTTATAAAATCTATGAAGATGACCTATGAAAATGAATAAAAGCTTCACTTGGATCGAAATTATAATAATTGTGGCGATAATTGCAATTCTCGTTTTGTGGCTTTTTCCGAGATTTATTAAGTAAACTGACTCTTATGCCTTAACTAACCAAAAAATTAAGCCTGAATTTCCATCAAGTCTTGGATTAACGCAAATGAATGGAAGGCTTTCTATTTAATTATAAGGATGCATCTGATGAAAGGCAGTGATGAGAAACGGAAAGTAATTATAACGAGGGGGCCAGTTTCGGAACCTTATGCTAAAATAATCATAACGGAAAAGAGAAAGGCCACAAAAGACAGGCGTAAAACCAATACGTTCATTGCAGATGACAGACGCAATGGGATCGCTGAAAGACGAAAATCGAGATAAGATGTGTCCCGCTGATATTTTTACAGGGAACCTTTCCATGGCAAATGACAGGGCCACTTTCTGTTTATTATGTCTTTCTGTAATAAGCCTTTCCGCCCTTAGAAGTACCTTGGACCTGCCCCTCTTTTTCAAGCTGGCCTAATTCATTCAGAATAGGATGGTAGTTGCCATCAAAAAGTTCTCCAGGTAAATTCCCTACTATATGATTCAAGGATAGTGGCAAATCGGATGCCTTTATTAATTTTAATATCGCACTTTTTAGTTCTGTATTACTGGTCAAGGGATCTGAAAGATTCTCAATATTTATATTAGTGGTATTATCAATATTCTGACTTGGCAATTTGCTGATTAAACCTTCACTGCTATGTTTTAGGAATTTATCTTGAGCAGGCAAGGCCGTCCTCGCCTGCTGAATAACATCAAACTGTTTGTTACTATCATAAAATTTATCTTGGATTGGATTGGATATTTTTTTATAGCGAGCAATTTTCGCTAAATTAGACTCAAGAGACGGCTGTTCTAACTTTAGCCCCAAAACAATAAATCTTTGATTAACATCCTTTAATATTTTTCTTATTCTTTTGAATTCAATAAAAATGACAAGTCCAAAGATGAATAACAATACTAATAAAGTGAAGGCACATATCAAAACTATTGGAGTTAAACCGGTTATCTCAGATAATTGTGACAAAATAATGCTGACTTCCGAAATCATTGTGTCAAAAAATGCCATTTAGGACCTCCGCTCTTATAATTACTATCAAATCGAGAGGTAGATCAATAGCAATTGTTAAATCCGAAGGATTACCCCCGGTTCTGCCAGCAATCCTTATAGAATAAGCGGAGCCACTGTTACCAATTCCGCACACTTATCATTGCAATCCTATGATAAACCAGCGTTCTCATTCGCTCACTATTGCCTAATTTTTGTCAATCGATAGTTAGGTTCTCATTTTATTATAAGATAATAGACATAGCATTCCAATCTGGCACACCTGATTTTAGAATTTAAAGCATTTTAACACCAATAATGATGTGGCACTTTAAGATTTCCACCAATTTACCGATAATAACAAATAGAGGTGTTTAAGGATTTTATAAGCAGGTATCGATTTTTAAAAGAAAGCATCAGATTGATATGTTGTACCTTGCATACTACAGTTTGAACGAGAAGCCTTTTCAGGATTCTGCCGACCCAAAATTTTTTTGGCTTGGTGAAGGACAATCCGAAGCGATTGCTATTTTGAATTATGGAATCGAAAAGGGGGATTACATCACTGTGCTAACTGGTGATGTCGGTACTGGAAAAACAGCACTGGTTAAATTCCTTGCAGGCCTTCATAACCACGAGTTCAAAATCGCAACGATTGATGACTCAGAGATTGAGAGTCTGGATTTCTTATACTTTTTAGCCGACTCTCTTAACCTACCCAACAGTTTTGAAGATAAGAGATCTCTTTTTAGGTATATAGATGAGGAGTACTCTAAGACACAAAAAAGAATGCTCATATTCCTTGACGAAGCACACCGGTCAACAAAAAGCTTGCGTAATGATTTAGATCTTATGGTAAAAATCAAACGGGATAGCAAACATTTGATAAATGTTATTTTGGTCGGGCAAAATTCGCTACTTGAATTGATTAAAAAACCACCAATAAATGATACAAAACAAAAAGCCCCGATACTATGTCATCTCCGACCATTAACTAAAAACGAAACCAATGAATATATAAAACACCGCCTCAAGATTGCAGGAACAGAAAGAAAATTATTCAGCTCAGGGGCAATTGGCAAAATTTTTCAACATTCAGGCGGTATACCGAGGGTTATTAATACAATTTGTGATCATGCTTTGATGATTGGTTACTCAACAGATTTAAAAGAGATAAAATCCTCCGTGATCAAAAAGTGCGCTGAAGATCTTCTAATCGAGAACAGTGCCCTCTACAATGGGAAGAATTTAACAAAGGAAACTTCTGGGGTAGAAGTCTTAAAACAAGCCTACGAAAGAACCAAACAAAACCTGTTTACTTGGACAACCTGAATTATTTGTGGGGTGAAACCATGGGTAAGGAAATATCCAAACAATGCGGGCTCCGCTGGATCGACAGAAATTGCGAATTGGAACGATGTGTATTCTGCTATGTCGATGCTTCTACAAAAGGACTTCGCGAGTTCAAGTCTCGTCGCTCCCGCCAGATTTTATGGAAAGGTTAATCAAATAATTAATTAACCCTTTTTTTAATAGGGTGTATTGTGTATATATAATCCAAAAATATAGCCTATCATCTTGATGATAGGCTTTTTATTATTATATTGAGTCCATTATGATAACTTCAATTATAACCGGAACCGGCAGCTACATACCCTCCGTAAAGGTGCCTAACCGGCAATTTCTTGAAAATGAATTCTATCAGGCTGATGGGACAAAAATACCCAAAGCCAATGAAGATATCGTTAACAAGCTTCAAGAAATGACCTGTATCCGTGAGCGGCGTTATGTCGAAGATGATCTCAACACTTCCGACATGGCTTATCTGGCCGCTGAAAATGCACTGAACGGCATCGACAGAGAAAGCCTTGATTATATCATTGTCGGGCAAAATCTCGGAGATGTTAAAGCAGATAACATTACACCCGATATGGTCCCAACCATCGCCGCCAGGGTAAAACACAAGCTGAGAATAAAGAATCCCTACACCGTGGCCTATGATATCCCCTTTGGCTGTCCGGGGTGGCTGCAAGGTATGATAACGGCTGACTATTATATAAAATCCGGTGATGCCAGGAAAGTTATGGTGATCGGCGCTGAGACTTTATCAAGGGTATCCGATCCCCATGACGTTGACGGCATGATATATTCGGACGGCGCCGGCGCCACGGTGATGGAAGCTTCCGAAAATGGCGGCGGTGTTTTATCCCACGTCACAAGATCCGATACGTATGATAATGCCTATCTGCTGACACTCGGCAAATCATATGGTCCCAGCCGCAAGGCCAGTGAATTATTCATTAAAATGCGGGGGCATGACATTTATAAATATGCCGTCAGAACCGTCCCTAAGGTCGTGAGGCAGAGTCTCGATAAGGCCGGATTAACTTTAAGCGATGTGAAAAAAATCTTGATCCACCAGGCCAATCAGAAAATGGATGAGGCTATTTTAGAAAGGCTGTTTAAGCTCTACAAAACAGATAATATCCCCGAGAACATCATGCCGATGACGATTTCCTGGCTGGGTAACAGCTCCGTGGCCACATTG
>JASJGP010000310.1:0-3024 GCA_033791485.1 Desulfobacterales bacterium
AACATACTTTTTCTTCAGATAAAGATGTTGGTGATAGGGTTTACACTTCATCCAAAGATATTATCGAAAATAATCTTAAAGAATTCACAAATTTTGCAGAAAAAATAGGTAATTTGGCTGGGGTAAAAAACTTTCCCATACATATTGAGCTTAGAAGAGACGATGACGGAACTTTATTACCTATCGAAGTGAATCCAATGCGGTTTGGTGGCTGGTGTACTACTGCAGATATATCCTTCTTGGCTTACGGATTTAACCCTTACCTATATTATTACTCAGGAAAAAAACCAGATTGGTCTAAGGCTCTCAAAGGAAAAGAAGGAAAACTCTTTAGTATTATCGTGTTGAACAATTCGACCGGCATAAACGTAGATAAGATTACATCATTTAATTATGAAAAATTACTTTCAAAATTTGAAAAGCCAATAGAGCTAAGAAAAATTGATTATAAAAAACATTCTGTCTTTGGTTTCTTGTTTACGGAAACCAGAGAAGACAATTTTATTGAACTTAAAAACATACTGGATTCAGACCTGAATGAATTTATATCAACCAATATAACAGTATCATAATAACTGCACTCTGGCAATTGGGATGCGACTCCAGCAATCTATCATCTGTTCAAATATCACAGAATTTGGATATATTATGAAAAATATTCAGGAAAACCATATCGAACATTTACAAAGAGAACGGCTAACAAACTCATTTTTTTTGAGGAAACCATAAAGGGTTATCTGTTGGAAAGACCTTGACTGAACAAGTACTTATTTTCTATATTCGCCTGAATGTTACAAAAACCATTTATTATAAAACGCCTTTTGGTGGTTTCCTTACTCCTGCTGGCCCTGCTAATTTTATCCATATTCATGGGCCTTTCCATGGGGTCTTCCGGAAACAGCGCAAATGCTGTTTTTAAATCCCTGTTTGGTATGTATGAAGCAGACTCCATGCTTTATACCATTATCTGGAGGATTCGTTTGCCGCGTGTGCTTCTGGCAGCCCTTGTGGGAGCAACGCTTTCCCTTGGCGGGCTCGTTTTTCAGGCACTCCTTAGAAACCCACTTGCCGAGCCGTACATTCTTGGGATCTCAGGTGGATCTGCAATTGGCGCCATTATCGGCATACTGGCAGGACTGTCCCGTTTCCCGGGCGTCAGTCTCACAGCCTTTCTTGGAAGTATTGCCACACTCCTCTTAATCCTTATCATGTCATCAGGACAAACTATTCTTAAAAAAGATTCCCTGCTTCTATCAGGTGTTATGGTAAATGCCTTCTGCTCGGCTATTATTATGTTCCTGATATCTATGACGCAGGACTCAAGACTCCACAATATCATTTTTTGGCTCATGGGGGACCTTTCCATGAGTGACCTGAAGCAAGTTGAAATACTTTCTCTGACACTTATTCCCTGTTTTATTATCATCTTCCGGTACTCGCATACTATGAATCTCCTCCTTATGGGAAATGAAATGGCCCAGACCATGGGTGTAAATATTAAGAAAGTAACTACAATCCTGCTTATTACCACATCCTTTATGGTCAGTTCCACAGTAAGTCATTGCGGACTGCTCGGTTTTGTCGGACTGGTTATGCCACACCTTTTACGGCTTATTCTTGGTCCCGACCACCGTATTCTTGTTCCGGCATGTATTCTTGGTGGTGGGTCTTATATGGTTTTCTGTGACCTGCTGTCGAGAATCCTTCCGCAACATGGTGAAATGCCTGCCGGTGTGATTACTGCCATGATCGGTGCACCCTTATTCATATATCTTTTAAAAAGATCAAAACGATGAAAAGCGCTGTTGATATAACTAAACTTGGTTTTGCTTACAGGAATATCCCTGTTTTAAATAATTTATCATTTTCGGTTTCACAAGGCGAATTTTTTATCATCATTGGCCCTAACGGCTCAGGGAAGACAACCCTGATTAAATTAATTGCCGGTATCCTGAAAACAAAAATAGGTGGACTTAAAGTTTTTAACCAACCTCTTAAAGAATATACTCGGAAGGATCTGGCAAAAACAATTGCAATTGTCCCACAGATGGCAGTTCTTGATTTTCCGTTTACGGTAACAGAACTGGTCCTGATGGGACGGTCTCCCCATCTAAATGTTCTGGGACTGGAACAAGAAAAAGATCTTGAAATTGCACAAAATGCTATGGCCTTTACCGAAGTTGAACATCTTGCTCATAGAAAAGCAGATCAGTTGAGCGGAGGCGAATGCCAGCGCGTTTTCATTGCCAGAGCAATCTGCCAGGAACCAAAAATAATTCTTCTTGATGAGCCTACTGCATCCCTTGATCTTGCTCACCAGGTTAAAATTATGGATTTGATGGAAAAACTGAAAAATGAACTGGGAATGACTATCATAATGGTATCCCACGATGTAAACCTTGCCGCTATGTATTCTGATCGACTGTTGCTGCTGAAAAATGGAGAAATTGCGGGTCTTGGAAAGCCGGATGATATACTTACCTTGCAGACGCTAAAGGAAACTTATGGTTGCAGTCTTTTAGTTGATGAAAGTCCGGTGGGAAGATTCCCAAGAATTACACTGGTGCCTGAAAAACACCAGGATAAATTGTGATTGCATTGTAAAAACTTAACCAGCGCATCATCTGCGCACGATAAAATCTTTTATCACTAAAGTAGGGAAAAAAAGAAAGAAAGAAAATATAACAGGTGAAGACTCATTTGTTCTTTGAAGAATATTCGATGGAATCACGACCGGGGGCGTCAATGCCACGGCGTTCGAGAAGGGAGCCTTCCTGGCGGTAAAAGTTTATGAGAGCTTTAAGGTAGTTAACCACCGCCTGTACCTCATTTATGCGGCTGGATAGAAGGTCTCGCTGTGTTTGAGCCACAAATAAATTGGTAGATAGACCAACCCGGAATTTTTCGGTTTCAATCCGCTTAACTGGATTTATTCCAGCATTTTTCAAGAAATTTTAATGAAGTCGAAAGGTCATCGCAAGAAAAAACTTCTATTGATACAACTTTCGTAAATTTAATTAATAT
>JASJGP010000311.1:0-6631 GCA_033791485.1 Desulfobacterales bacterium
CGGTCCCGTTCCCGCTGTCGCTGCTGGCGGCCTGGAGGCCGTCGCGATAATTCCCGAATTCCAGGTTGTCTTCAATTGCCACCAGGTAATATTTGCCGCCGTGCTCCCCCATGCCGTAACCGTTGGGATTAAAGAATCCGCTGCCGCCGCCCCCGGTTGCGACAACATCGCCCCCGGCCGGTATCGGCGTGTAGTCGACACTGTTGTCGTAGGCCGCATGCCATTGAACCTGCTGCATTTCAGCCCCGTTGTCCAGTAAAAGGACAATATTGGGCGGGACATCATCGGCCGTCACCGAAAACATGCAGGTATCATCTGCCCGGCTGTCCATGGCGGACAGGGAAATGAAAATGGCGCATACAATCAACCCATATAAATATTTTTTAAACCGATTCATGATCCTCCAACCAACCCTTTTGTGGTTAAAATAAGGTTTAAAAACCGATACGATAAAACCCCGCTTCGACCTGGCTCTGGGAATTACGCGGCCCATAACCGTTACATGTCATCTGGTATTTATGGGCCCTGAAAGTGCCGACCTCAAAACCCGATTCCCTGGGCGGCAACGCAGACCCGTTAAACATCACCTCGCCATTAAATTCCTGATATGATCCAATGGATTGCCTGACAGTGGCATCGTTTTTGTCCGGAAAGTTGATAGCCTCATTTTCGACGGTGTTCTCGACACCGTAAAGATCCGTGGTGTGCGGTACATAACCCCTGGCGGCTTCGGCGCCATAAAAAGCAGTTTTAAAAAACTGATCATTGGAAGCCAGTGACATCTCGGTAATGGATACCACGATGGCGGACACTCCCAAAACAGTGAAGATGGCCAGCATAAAAAGCATCATACCGGTTACAAACCCGGCTTCATTTTTTAAAGGCAGTGCAGATGATCTCATTATATTTTCTTTCGCTAGCTGTTTTTCGAAATCAGATGCCGGATGGCAACATTCGTATTTTTCCAGCCATTGGGACAGTTCACCGTTACCGTAATAGATTTCGTTTTATCAACAAGGTCGTTTTCGATGACCATCCAGGTTATTTTATAAGCCCCTTCCGCCTCCTCACCGTCCTGGATATCATCATAGGGAATCGCCGCCAGTCTCTCCAGACGATCCTCGGCCAGAGAAGTGGCCTCCGTAACCCTTCGCGAGGTTGCATTGGAATTGATGGAAGAAAGAGACAGGGTCGATACGGCCAGAATACCGATGGCAAAAATCGAAAGCGCAAAAACCACCTCGATTATCGAGAGTCCATTACTATTAATTTTATCTTTTAAATCAACAATTTGATGTGTGAACATTCAGACTTTTCCTTAATTATATTTAAGATTTCTGCATTGGACCCGCTTCACCAGTGTTCGGCTGATCGGGCCATCCCGGCCGGAGGGCTTCTCAATGGTCATTCTAATTCCAACCGTCCGGATGTCATCGAGATTGGAGGTGGTTTCATCATTTGAATTAAAATATGTAAAGGCGAGATCGGTCACATTCTCGACCATGACATCGTTGGTTTCCGGATCTCCATTGGCTTTATACAGAAACATTCTCAGGGTACGGTTACCGTCATACTCATAGGCCATATGCTCCATGTCGGGCGCATCGATACCGTCAGTTTCATCAGCGTCATCCACCTCACCGTCCATATCTCTGTCGGCGGTGAACTGGATACGCCGGGGAGCCACCGCTACTATTCCGAAATCGCCCGTTCCCTCGGGGTCCAACCCGGCCAATCGTATATCCCGGATCATCATGTCGAGACTGGAGCGGACACTCTGCTGCACACTGATTTTGACCCCTTCTTTGGTGCACGTGCGTATAAATGACATATACAAGCTATAAATGGATCCCAGGGTCATAGAAAGGATGGCCAGCGAGACCAGCAACTCAACAGCGGTGAAACCCTTTTTATTGATTTTCATATTCACACCCGTTGTCCTCAACATGAAGATAGTTTGAAAAATTAAAGCAAGGGCCATGCCAAAAATTATATAATTAATAATTTATCAATATTCCGGAATGTTAATCCAGAACTCAAGCAAACGAAATGCGGGTCCCGTCCCTGAATATTATGATAAAATCATAATATATTATGATAAAATCACAATATCCTTACAGGCGGATATTTCGTATTTGCGCAAAAGACCGTAAAGGTGGGGCCGGGATAGACCGGAATATTGAGCAGCTTTAAGAACGTTGCCCTGGCAGTGGGAAATAAGTGCCTTCAGGTATTTCTTTTCCCCGTCCACGATATGCGCCCGGCGAAACTTCTGCCAGTTGGGCAGGGCTGTATGGAAATCAAATATTTTGGTTGCCGATTCTTTATCCGGCAGTTCCCGGTCAAACCGCGAGCGGGCAACTTCGATGCGCACATTTCTGGGTAAATGTTTGGCAAAAAAGGTGGATTCGTGCAGGGCGTTTGCCACGGCGGCATCCAGGGCACTGAACAGTTCGCGAACATTTCCAGGCCAGCGATAGGCCTGAAGAACCTCAAAAAACTCCGGCGAGAACTCTTTTGGTTCTGTATTCTGTGAATCGCACAAAACCGTCAGATGGTGGATCGCAAGCTCTTTAATATCATCAACCCGATCCCTGAGTGGCGGTATATCAATGGAAATGGAGCCGAGACGAAACAAAAGATCATCTCTGAATTGACCCTTTTTCACCAATTCAGCCAGATTGCGATTACTTGCCGCCACCAGCCTGAAATCACTTTTTGTTTCACGGGTATCGCCGATGGGACAAAAGCAGCGTTCCTGCAAAACCCTCAAAAACACCTTTTGCATGTCAAAACTCAACTCCCCGACTTCATCGAGGCAAAGGGTCCCTCCGTCAGCACGCTTGATTAAACCCTCTTCTGCTTTATCCGCACCGGTAAAGGCCCCTTTGGCGTGCCCCAGAAGCAGGTTTTCCACCAGTGAATCAGGCAGTGCACCACAATCCACGACAACAAAGCTCTTTTCGGCCCGGGGGCTGTTAAAATGAACGGCGCGCGCAAAAAGTTCTTTTCCGGTACCCGTCTCACCGGTGATTAAGATATTGGCGCAACTGCGGGCGGATCGTTCTAAGGTATCCAGGCAGGTTTTTACCTTGGGGCTGCTTCCGATGATACCGATTCTGTTGAGGGCGTGCCGTGACCGGCAGATATTGCGTTCCTCACGATATTGTAGGGCGCGCTGGATGGCGCGGGTAATCGCCCCGACAGATAGCGGTTTGGAAATGTAATCCCAGGCGTTGCTGCTTAACGCCTGTTCCGCTCCTTCCGAGTTGGCGAACCCGGTGATAATAATCACTTCAGGTGCAGAAGGCAATTCCTGAAAAACGGGCAACTGATTGAGGCCATTTCCATCCGGTAACTGTACATCCAGGAAAATAATATCGAAATCATCTTCCCGGACTGCTTCCATGCCAGTTTTAATGGTTTCGGCATATTCGACGGTATGCCCCATGCGCTCAATCACCCGGGACATTAAGGCGCCAATCGTAACTTCGTCGTCGATTACCAGTACTTTAGCCATATTGGACGATAACCTGTTAAACAGAGAGTTCAGCCGGCACCATAAAATTGTGGAATGATATCAGAGAAATGAAACCAGATAGTTCGTTAGAAGTCCAGGGCCGCCTTACATTAAGATTATCGGCCTTTTCGTTAAATTCTTAAGAGATAATAACAAGCGCCGGTTCATATCGCTGCGTGGGTCGGACTGCAGATTACCTGATTGCGCTGGTGTCAATGATCGTGGCCCAATAAAAAAGGCCTGCAAGTAATTGTAATTACTTGCAGGCCTTATTATATTCTCAAGCTGGAGGCGGCATCCGGATTTGAACCGGAGATAGCGATTTTGCAGACCGCTGCCTTACCACTTGGCTATGCCGCCCCAAAAAAAAATGGAGCGGGAAACGGGATTTGAACCCGCGACTTCGACCTTGGCAAGGTCGCACTCTACCACTGAGTTACTCCCGCTCAGTTAGACAAGCAATATTTATACAGATAAATAAATTGATTGTCAATATTTATCACTAAAAATGTAATAATTTTTTGGACTTCATAAAATAGTCAATTCCCGACCAAAGTGTGAATATAAGAGCACCATAGAGCATCACCATCCCGATTGTTATAAAATCAATACCAAAGTAGCTGTAATGCAATGTTAATGGTATGACTGCAGCAATCTGAAAGCCGGTTTTATATTTTCCAAGCATGCTTGCGGCGACATCTTCTCCATGTTCTGCTAAAATACTTCTTAGCCCGGTTACAGCAATTTCTCTTCCAACTATGACACATGCAATCCATGCAGGCATGAAATCAAGGGATACAAGCATGATAAATACTGATGAAATCAAAAGTTTATCAGCTAACGGGTCAAGCACCTTCCCTAAGCTCGAAACAAGACCATATTTTCGAGCCAGGTATCCATCAAGATAATCAGTTACTGAAGCAATTGAAAAAATTAAAGTTGCAAAAAATGTAGTGGCTCTAGTGTCAAACAATAAAAAAATGATTATCACAGGAATCGCAAAAATCCTTAATAAAGTAAGAAAATTAGGCGTAAAAACAATCTTTTTATACTTTTCATAAAAGGTCATAATATTATTTGCCTGTTTTCTTTTCCCAGTCTTTCATAAAAGCATCGATTCCATTATCAGTCATATGATGTGAAGCAAGCTTACTTAAAATTTTAAAGGGTATAGTTGCAATATGGGCACCCATTAAAGCCGAAGTTTTAACATGAAGAGAGCTTCTGATACTTGCAACAATAATTTCAGTCTCAAATCCATAATTATCATAAATCTGAACAATTTCTTCTATTAATGTCATACCATCTTCAGAAAGATCATCCAGTCTTCCTACAAAGGGGCTTGCATAAGTAGCGCCTGCTTTTGCAGCCATAAGCGCCTGAAGCGCTGAAAAGATTAAAGTCACATTGGTTTTAATCCCAAGACTTGAAAGAGTCTTGACAGCTTTTAATCCATCTATTGTCATGGGTATTTTTACAGCAATATTATCACCAATTTTTGCAAGCTCTTTTGCCTCTTTAACCATACCATCATAATCAAGGCTGATAACCTCTGCACTAACCGGGCCATCTACAATACTTGAAATTTCTTTAATAATATCAGTAAACTCACCTTCTTCTCTTGCTATCAGTGATGGATTAGTTGTAACACCATCAACCATACCCATATCATTAGCATTTTTAATTTCTTTAATATTTGCAGTATCAATAAAAAACTTCACTCTTTACCCCTCCTAATCTAAAAGCATAACCTCCTGGTTATCTTTATTATTCAATTTAGCTAAAAGTTCATCAGGTTTCAGCTTATAAACAGGATGAACAATTTCAGTTTCTATATCACAAAGTGGTCTTAATACAAAACATCTTTCATGCATTCTTGGATGCGGAATAACAAGTGCTTTTGTGTTAATAATCATATTACCATAATAAATAATATCAAGATCAATTATTCTTGGACCGAATCTAATGCTTTTTTTGCCCTGTTTTAATTTTACTTCTGTCTCTTTTAAAAAATTTAACAATTCCTGAGGTCCTAAAAATGTTTCAGCTTTTAAAACAGCATTAACAAACCAGTCCTGATCAAGGTAATCCACAGGCTCTGTCTTGTAAAAAGGAGATATATCTATTATGCGTATTTTACTATGTTCTTTTAAAAACATTATTGCTGATAACAGGTTTTTCTTTTTATTTCCTACATTCGAACCAAGTGATATATAAACAGATATAGTTTCAGGAGTGGTCATTACTTGAACTCAATTTCCACTGTTTCTGAATCCTTGCTGCTTATATTATTTGTGCTTACGGTTTTTATTTTAAAAAAGTATCTATAACCCTTTTTAAGCTCTTTTTTATATTGATTCAGCTCCGGGGGAAGATAATCAATTCGTTCAAATACCACAGGACATCCCTGACATTCTTTTATATTCTGTTTTGCCATAAATATACCAAATCCATCTATTTTTTGTTGATAATCTGATTTCCATTGTAATAAAATATTGCTGCCTTGAATTTGATATTTAAGATTAACAGGCGCTAACTTCTTAACACTTTTTTTAATTATTTCCGGAGGGCATTTTTTCCCGCAGCCTGAAAAAACTAATCCAAATAATAACGCACCAAAGACTAACAGGGTGAAAACTAAATTGAAAATTTTGAATATTTTTGTATAATTTCTCATAATTTTATGCTTACTCAATATTATTAAGTTCATCAAAAGCTTTTACAATCTGGCTCTTCACATTATCATAACTTGTTCCACCATAGGATTTTCTTCTTTTAATCATGCTCTCAAGGGTTAGGTACTCAAACAGATCATCCTCAATCAAATCACTGAACTTTCTAAATTCTGTCAAAGAAAGATCCTGAAGCTCTTTCTTGTTTTCAAGAGCATAGGCAACAAGCTTGCCGGACAGGGCATGTGATTCTCTGAAAAGCACTCCTTTTACAGTAAGATAGTCTGCTAAGTCAGTGGCATTCATGAATCCTTTGCTACAGGAATCCTGCATTTTTTCTTTATTAATTTTAATATTAGGAATCATGCGAGCATAGAAATCAAGGCAAATCTTTAATGTATCCACAGTATCAAACAAAGGCTCTTTATCTTCCTGCATA
>JASJGP010000312.1:0-6077 GCA_033791485.1 Desulfobacterales bacterium
ATTGCCAGCCAGAACGGCCAGATACCCTTGAAAATAGTGTTCATTGGTACATCCGGTGCAACACCTTTAACTACAAAAACATTCACCCCTACCGGTGGACTGATCAGTCCCATTTCCAGAACGATCACCACAATGACACCAAACCAGATAGGGCTGTATCCCAGGTCAAGTATTACAGGAAACACGACCGGCAAGGTCAGTACCAACATTGCAATTCCTTCGAGAAAAGTGCCCAGGATCACATAAGTTGCAAGTACAACTATGAGTATGCCCGAAGGGCCTACATCGAGGCTGGTAAGAAATGTCACAAGATTACCGGGAATCTGGGAAAGAGCCATAAATGGAATAAACACATGAGCTCCGATCAGGATCATAAACGTAAGTGCAGTAGTCCGAAGAGTATGAAGAATAGCGGATTTGAAATTTTGCATGTCGAGGGACCTGCGGATAAGAGCCACAACCAGAGTTAGAAAAGCGCCCACACCGGCCGCCTCAACCGGTGTCATTATACCCCCGTAAATGCCGCCAATTGTAATCAGTACTATGACGACAATGGTGCTGGCCCTGCGCAGTGTTGCCAGTTTTTGGTCAAGGCTAGCCTTTGGCCCGGCCGGTCCCAGTTCCGGATTTATCCGGGTTAAAATCGCTATTGCCAGCAAAAACAGCCCTGTGAGTAATATGCCCGGGAATATACCTGCAATAAATAGCTTGCCAATGGATTGTTCGGTCAGGATTGCATAGATCACAAAACCGGAAGACGGTGGTATAAGATAACCAAGGGTGCCGCCGGCAGCTACACATCCGGTGGCCAGGCTGTCGTCATATTTAAATCGCTTCATTTCGGGCAATGCAACGCGTCCCATGGTTACGGCGGAGGCAAAAGATGATCCGCTAAGCGCTGCAAAGCCCGCACAGCCGGCAATTGTGGCCGCAGCAAGTCCACCTCGCCAATGGCCGGCCCATGCATATGCAGCGTTATAGAGATCACGGCTCATTCCTGACAACCCTGCCAGATTGCCCATGAACACGAATAACGGTATTACACTTAATTCCAGATACGATGATATTTCAAATGTTTCAGAGCTAAGGGTGGAATAAGCTGCAGGAAGGCCATTAATAGCGACGATACCGGCAAAACCTGTTACCAGCATCGACATTGCTACGGGCATGCGCAGTATAAGCAGCCCAAAAAGTGCAATAAGGCCTATAATTCCAACTAATGTAGGAGACATTGTTAACCTAAATGGTAAGCGATTACGGAGCGCAGATTGTGCAAACTTTTCCTTTTTTAAGACCGTTATCGGACACTTTTAATGTGAGGGAGGTTTGATGTTGGTGGTTCGCCCGCGCAAAAATAGAGGAATCTCTACAATCAATACCACAGCATAAAGCAGCATGCCCACAGATAAAATGAAGTAAAAGGGTTTGAATGGTATTTCAAGTGCCAGGGATGCTTCGCCAAACTCACTTGCGTGCAGGCCGCTTAGCCAGAGCCTCCACGTAAGAATAATCAGCATCACTATTGCGATAAGCCTGACAAACACTTCAGTACAGCGGGTAATACGCGGCCCCATCATACCGGCAAACAACTCTATTGAAACCTGACCACCTGTCCGGGCGCTATATGCAACGGACAGGGCGACAATAGTCAGCATAATCAGCTTCGAGACATCCCGGGCGCCGAATATGGGTGAACTAAAAAAATACCGAAGTGTTACATCTATAACAGTTATTCCCATCAGGCTGACAATCATCAGACCCCCGCCCCAAAGTGCAACAAACCTGACAAGGCGATCAACAAAATCAAGCATAGGGTTCGGTTTTTTTTCCTGGGAAGACATATTAATTTTCTTTTTCTCCAAATCGGTAATAACAGAGCTCATTTATCACTCACAATTCACCATCCCCTTCAGCCTCTGCACCTTCTACCTTGTGAGCGCTTTAAATATTTCTCTGGCATTTATACCTTTTTTTTCAAGCTTATCCAAATCTTCGTTTATTCCCGGCATGGCCGCATTTGTAAAACCAGTCCTTTGGGATGCAGTAATTTTGATGTACTCTATATTCGGATCGGATTTTGCCTTTTCAAGCCCTTTAATATCCAGGCTGCCCCATATTACGCTTGCCTTTATGCTGAATTCACGCCCTGTGAGTTTATCCAGAACTGCTCGCTGTTTATTGGAAAGGCCTTCCCAGCTTTTTTTGTTCATTGCAAGGAGAATCACAGAACTTGACCCTGGGAAATTGTCCGTCACATATTTAGCCGGTTCAGCCAGGTTCCATGGTCTGTACAGAGCACTCGGTTGAAGGACGACAGCATCTACTATTCCGGTGTTGAGTGCATTATAGGTTTCTGTCACTGGCATGGCCACAGGCACCGCACCCCACGATTTGATAAGATGAGTCAGGATTGGAGAACTTATTCGGACTTTCATATCCTTGATGTCGGCAAGTGATCTCACAGGTTTTTTCCTGGTCATAAGAGAGGCAGGAGACATGACCCATATACCCAGAACTTTTACAGCCTTGTATTCGCCTGCAAGATAGGTAGCATAAATGCTCCAGAGTTTGCGGGTCCCCTCTTCGGCGTTATGAGCGACGGCGGGCTGTGTTACCAACAGCGAACGTGGGAAAATGCTTGCAGTGTAGGCTTCTATACAAAAAGTGATATCGGCAACACCTTCAACGACACGCTTATATTGTTGAACAGGACCTTTGCCTAAAGCTCCTGATGGATATATCTTGATCGTAAGATCTCCGTTTGTAGCTTTGGATAGATCCTCGGCCAAGGGCGTGAAAACTTCCCGATGTAGTATATGCAAAGGCGGCATAAAGTGGGCAAGCTTCAGTTCTTTGCACGAGGCAGTGCCTTGTAAAACAACACCTAAAAATAAGCCGGTAATGAGAAAAATGGCCACAAACATAAAGTGTGTCGTTCGTTTCACCATAATAGTCTCCCTTTTTTTGCAAAGGTTTCGTATTTTTGCGGGTTTCATTAAATCAAAATAAGACTAGACTGATTATCAATGCTGTCCGGTTTGGTCAATAAAAAACTCCTATAGGATCCCACAATAGAATTGTTGGTATTTTTTGGGTCTTGTGTTTCATTATTGATTTAATGAATTGAACAATTTGATATTTTATGATTATTTGGCTTTTATGGATGAAATCGTAAAAGGACTCTATCGATTGGGCGGAGTCCAACAGCCGTCCTTTTTAGTAATGGGAAAACACAGGATTGTTCAGATAGATGCAGGATTGACCTTTATGGGGCCGGCATATCTAAACGATATCAGAGAGCTGCTGGGAAAGGAGAGATGGCCGGATTATCTTTTTTTTACGCATTGCCACTTTGACCATGTGGGAAGTGCCCCATATCTTCTCCGTCACTTTCCTGAAATGAGATTGGGAGGAAGCAGAAAGTTTATAAAGCTGCTTGAACAGGAAAGGGTGAGAGAAACGGTTGCAATGCTAAACCAGGGGCTGGTCAAGAAATATGGTAAAGAGAAGGATTTTGTTTCCCAGGATTTTGACTACAGTGCATTAAAAGTTGACCGGGTACTCAAAGACGGAGATGTGATCGATCTTGGAGGCGGAGACTCTATTGAAGTCATAGCAACTCCCGGTCACACATGGGACAGTTTAAGCTTTTTTCTTCCCCAAAGTAAGACAATGCTGACAGGTGAGGCGGTGGGAATAATTCCAGGCGATGACTTCTGGGTGTCGCCGCAGTTTTTATCAAGCTATGATAATTATATTTGTTCAATTCAACGAATTCGCGAAAAGGAACCAAAGGTCATCGTCATGGGTCATCACTGTGTGGTGAAAGAAGTAGCAGAAAAATTTTTCGATGCTTCTCTTTCCGATTGCAAGTCGTTTCGGAAAATGATCGAACAATATCTTAAAGAAGAGCAAATGGATCAGGAAAAAGTCATCCAACGTATTAAGGGTGAAGAGTACCTTACTCTTCGCAAGGGAAAGCAGCCCGAGGAGGCTTTTCTCTTAAACACTAGAGCTCAGGTAAAGTTGATAGCAAACAGTATGAAAAAGAAAAGATCAGGGTGAAGGGTTAAGCTTGGTTCTGAGTTTCCTTTTGAGTATTTTTCCTGCACTGTTTCTTGGGAAGTCTTTTATAAAGAAGACTTTCTTTGGAATCTTGAAGTGAGCTATCTTTCCGTGAAGGGCTTCGATTAGCTTATGTTCAACTATGCCGGCTCCTTTTTTCAATAAAACAAATGCTGCAACAACCTCACCTCTCTTTGGGTCAGGCATAGCTACCGCAGCCGCTTCGGCTACCTGTGGAATTGACTCGATCGCCCGTTCAACCTCAACTGAATATATGTTTTCGCCTGAGCTTATAATCAAATCTATCTTTCTTCCTACAATATAAAGGAAACCCTCTTCATCCCGTTTACCCATGTCCCCTGTATGAAACCATCCTCTTTGAAATGCTTTTTTAGTTTCCTCAGGCTTGTTCCAGTATTTTAAAAAGACTGTAGGTCCTTTAACAATAATCTCACCGGGCTCACCCTGTGGAACATCGTTGCCTTCATCGTCTACGATTCTTAGAAGAACGTGAAACACTTCTTTTCCCACGGAGCCGGCCTTTCGTTCTGAATCTTCAATGTCCAGGGCGGTCAGCCTGAGCGTCTCGGTCATGGCATAGGCCTGCGCAAATTTTATGCCCTTTTCTTTCTGGTACCTTCGTATCAGAGGAACCGGCATGCCGGCTCCGCCTGAAATAAAGAAGTGGACGTGGGAAAAATCGGCCTTTTCCCACCTGGGTGTCTTTGCCATCATTTCGTACATTACAGGAACAGCAAAAACGTAATTGATCTTTTCTTTAAAGATGAGATCACTGATTTCAGATGGGTTGTCGAAGCTCTCGATGACCAGCGAACCTCCGGCATAAATGATTGGAGTAGCTGATGCCGCCAGAGCCCCGATGTGAAAGAGTGGTGCGATAACCAGAGATTTATATGTTGCATTGATACTGTAGCTGATCATTGAATGGATAGCCCCAAAGATAAAGTTCTCGTGAGAAAGCACGGCACCCTTGGGGTCACCGGTGGTTCCTGATGTGTACATGATTAACAGGGGGTCTTTGAATGCCGTTTCCTCTCTGAGAACCGGTTCTTCTACTGGGAATGAAGACACAAACTCAACAATTGAAGTATCATCGGCAGGTTCGTCTCCCCGGTGTTTAAGGTAGTGTTTAATCTTGGCATGATTGGCCTTTATTTTTTCTACCTTTTTTATAAAATCGGAAGAATAGATAAGAACGCCGGGAGTGCAGTCATGAATAATATATTCAAGCTCAGGAACAACAAGCCTGAAGTTAAGGGGCACTATAATCATTCCTGTTTTGGCGCATGCAAAGAAGACCTCCAGGAACTCACTGGAATTGACCATCAGGGTTGCCACACGTTCACCCTTTTTAACACCAAGCTTTATAAGAGCATGAGCAATCTTGTTTACCTTCTCATTGAACTGCCTGTTGTTGTACTCCAGATTGCCGCATTTTAAAAAGGGACGACCCGGATAAGTCAGAGCGCGTTTGTAGACCCATTCTCCTAGGTTCATCGGGCTTACTCCTTTTATTCAATTTTAAAAACTACGTCCTTCCCCACATGATGAGATTTTCGATGGGCGTGTAGTCTTTATTTTTTCTTCTGCCTTTGTGCCTTCTGCCTTCTATCCGACAGCCCCTTCAAGGGGTAAATCAATACCACGGTCTTCGGGCGTGGATTCTTTACATTTTATTTAATTTTATTTAAAACTAAAGAAATAAATGTCCCGCCGGATGAAAAGCCGTTAACCATGCCGAAATTAATTTGGGTATCTTTTTTTTTATTTAATACGAAACAAAGGGGTTTTATCGGATTTTTAAGTCCCAACGTGGGAGGTATGATTTTTTCTTTTATCGATATCGCCATGGCTGCGGCTCTTATCCCTCCTGAAGAGAAGCTTTCGCCAACGGCTCCTTTGATGGAAGAGATAAATGGTCTTTTACCTTCTGTTGCAAATACAGTGGACAGAGCCTCAGCTTCGAGAATGTCTAAATTCCTTCCACCGTT
>JASJGP010000313.1:0-13040 GCA_033791485.1 Desulfobacterales bacterium
AATTAAGTGCCCGATATCCATACAAAGGGTAAAATTAAATTCCCTGACAATATCTTCCACCCATTTGAAAGGATAGTTTAAATTCTCAATAGATATCTCTTCAGCTTTAACCCCGAAGTTAATTAACTGCTTAATAGTTTCGCATGTAAGTTCTTGCCATCTTTTCACATTTTCTTTTTCACGTGAAGCTTCATCGTATGATAAATGGAGCGTACTCGTGGAAGGAGATAAAGGCGAAGCTAAATCAAGAACACGCAGTATCGTTTCTACAGCATTCTTTCGCACTGATGGATTTCTATTCCCGAAGTATATGTCTGTTGGCAGGTGGATGTTATATGTAAGATCAAATTCTTTTGAAATGAGTGAAAGCTCATTGATTTCATTTTTTTTAGGAAGACAGTCAGGTTTGCTTTCAAAAAGTAAGAGTTCAATCTCGTCCAGATATGGTCCGAGCTTCTTTACATTTGGGGCATAGGCGTCTCTGTAAATAAAAGATGTAGTACAGAGTTTAAACGGATATAAGCCCTTGTAGGATTTTGTTAAAGATTGACACATTATAATATTTTAAGCGAGCCTTTTTTCACCACAGAGTTCAGGGAGAATACAGAGAGAATTTAGATTCTCTGTTTACCACAGTGTCCTCTTTATTGCGAAGGGTTTAGTGGTAAACGGAAAAACTCAGAAGCTTCACTTCATTATTCAAATAAGTCGGATCGAAGCGAACAAAAAAAGTACGGCTTCAGTAATTTCAACCATTGCCCCCAGCATATCGCCAGTGATGCAGTCTATCTTTTTTTTGTAATAAAATAGAATACCAGTTATAATTATAAGAAAAACAAGGTTCAGCAATATAGCCTTAAATCCTAAAAAGATCGAAAGCAAAACAGGAATTAGCAACCAACAGAAATCGATTATCTTAAGCTTATTCTCAAAAAAGGGTTTACCGGTCCCGCCATCAGTTCGTCCGTATTCAAGAAACCGCATTCCGAATAAAATACTTCCCCTGGCATAGGCGGGTATTATAATCAGAAAAAGACTTCTATATACATCTAAGCCTATGATACCGGCCCACTTAACAGATAATCCGCAGATAATGGCAACAATACCCATAGCACCGATTCTGCTGTCTTTCATTATGGATAGTGCATTTTCCTTTTCTCGACGTCCATAAAGTCCGTCAGCAGTATCACCCAAACCGTCAAGGTGAAATGCACCTGTTATAATAATAAGAAAAAGTACATCAAGAAGGCTTGCAACCGGTTTTGACCACAGCAGTAAAAGAATCTGGTCGAACAGAGCAACCATCAACCCCAGGATGATACCTACTACGGGAAAGAAAGGGATCATCTTTCCAGGATTGAATTTTCCATGTTTCCCCATGGGAAGTATTGTTATAAACTGTATTGCTGCAATAAGGTTTTTCATAGCGCTCTAATTCAAAAATATGCTAAAATATTAATTATTTTTCACCGCTGAGCTCACAGAGATCACAGAGGATGTTTTCTGTTTAAGCCATTTACTTGATCGAAACAGGAATTCCTGCAATCATCCATATTACACTGTCTGCGCATTCGGCCACTTTCTGGTTGGTAAATCCTGCTATATCCCTGAACTGTCTTGCAAGCCTGTTTTCCGGGACAATCCCTGCTCCGACTTCATTTGAAACCAGTATAATCGGACATTTTGCTTCTTTAATTGCGAGTATTAATTTATGGATACGCTGGTTGATAACATCAGGGTTTTCGATTTCCATGAGAAGGTTGTTTATCCAAAGGGTCAAGCAGTCTATTAGGATAACATCCCCTTCCCTGCTGTTTTCATTGATTTCGGCTGATAATTCGACCGGGGCTTCAACAGTTTTCCAGCTTTTATCTCTTTCTCTTTTATGCCGCTCGATCCGTTGTTTCATTTCATCGTCAAGGGGCATACAGGTCGCAATAAAGATTCTTTTACTTCCTGAAATCTTTTCAGCCTGCTCAATTGCTTGCCGGCTCTTACCGCTTCTGCATCCACCAATAATAAACGTTGTTTTCTTCAATATTTCGCTCCTGGGGTAAAGGACTCAATAATCCCTTTGGTATCTATATATTTTTCAAAATGCTCAGCCAGAAGATCGTATTCCTTGTTCCTTGCTGCAGGACCATGGGTTTTTGAAACTTCTATATTCTCAAGACCAATGGTTTCCAGCCAGCGTTTTGTGATACCGGGATTATCAAACAGGCCGTGCATATAAGTTCCCATAATGCGAGATCCGTTCACAACGCACCCATCTTCACATCTGCAGGATACGTTGTTTCGCTGGAAAATCTGAAACATGGAATCACCGTTTTTAATTTTTGTCTGTCCCATGTTAATTTCATAACCTATTCCATCAATATCATCCCAGGAAAATCTTGTTAGAGTCGTTGTCTTCGGAGCTTTCAAGAAAGTCTCCACCGGTAAAAGAGTAAGCCCCTGAGTTGATCCGGGCTTTCCTTCCAGGCCGTCCGGATCGTGAACATACTTACCCATAATTTGGTAACCGCCACATATACCCAGTATATGACCTCCATTATTTACATATGAAATAATTTTATCCGACCATCCTATTTTCTTTAACCATTTAAGGTCGGAACACGTATTCTTCGATCCTGGAATAATAACTGCCTTGAATAAAGATATCTCCTGAGGCTTTTCAATAAAATGAAAATTAACGCCCGGCAGTCTTGAGATAGGATCAAAATCTGTAAAATTGGAAATATGGGGTATTCGTATAACAGCTATTGACGGAAGATCATCATTAGTCACGGAAACACTTTGCGGGTTTTCAATGACAACCGAATCTTCTGCTTCGATATTTATATGGTTATACCACGGAAGTACACCGAACACTTTCTTCCCTGTCTTTTTTTCTATCCAGCTTATTCCATCATCAAACAGACCAATATCTCCCCTGAAACGGTTGATAATAAATCCGACTATCTTTTTTCGCTGTTCAGGGGAAAGACATTCCAGTGTTCCAATTATCTGGCCAAATACACCACCCTTATGAATATCTGCTACCAGAACAATCTTTGCGTCGGCATATTCAGCCATGCGAAAGTTGACTATATCTTGGTGCATTAGATTTACTTCCGCACATGAACCTGCTCCCTCTATTACAACAAGCTCATATGCTTCTCTTAACCTATCCACAGCTGCGCATACTTTTGTAAAGGAATGTTCTTTCTTTTTATGATATTCAGCCGCTGCTTCGTTTCCAACTGCCTTTCCGTAAAGTATAACCTGTGAGCCTACGTCACTGGTGGGCTTTAAAAGGATAGGGTTCATATCCACATGGGGAGGGATTCCGGCGGCCTCGGCCTGGACAATCTGCGCTCTTCCCATTTCCAGTCCTTCTGGTGTGACACCGGAATTGTTGGACATATTTTGTGCCTTAAACGGTGCGACATTTATCCCTTTGTTTTTAAAAAAACGGCAAAGGGCAGTTGAAATAATACTTTTCCCGACATCGGAACCTGTTCCAAATATGGCAATACACGGGGCTTTTTTATTTTCTTTTTTTAGATTCAATCTTATTCTTTATTTTGTTGTACCTGTTCAAAGATTCAAATATCCTGTTTTGTGTTGCGTTTTTTAGCTACTTCTGGCCATTAGCCAGGGCGTATTGTGGGTATCTCGTGTTTTGGTCAGTCCAAAGCCTTATTGGACGCTTGAACCCGTCACTTTGAATCTGTAAACGATTATACTTTTTTACTTGAAAAAGATGAAAGAAGCTCAAAAGCCGCCGCTGTGGGTGCAATTTTTCCTCTTTCCACCTCTTTTTTAATTTTTGGTAACATTTTTTTTACATCCGAATTTTTATAAAATTGTTCTTTGAGTTCTTCTTCTACAAGTGCCCACATCCACTCTATTGACTGGTTTTTACGATTTTCTTCAAACTCTCCTGTAGATTTTAATTTTTCCCTGTGATTTAAAATAATCTCCCAGATATTTTCAATACCTTCAACCTTAAGGGCGCTACAGGTGGTCACAGGGGGTAACCAGCTGGAAGAAGACGGGTTTATTAAATGCAATGCTGTTTCATACATTTTCCTTGCACGTTTTGCTTTTTCAATATTGTCACCGTCAGTTTTGGTTATTGCAATCGCATCTGCGAGTTCCAACACCCCTTTTTTTATCCCCTGAAGTTCATCCCCTGCGCCTGACAGCATCAGCACCAGGAAAAAATCGACCATTGAAGCAACCGTTGTTTCAGACTGCCCGACACCAACTGTTTCCACTATCATTACATCAAAACCGGCTGCTTCACACACAATCATTGTTTCCCTGGTTTTTCTTGCAACACCACCAAGGGTCCCTCCTGAAGGTGATGGTCGTATAAATGCATTTTCCTCGACAGAAAGCCTTTCCATACGCGTCTTGTCTCCCATGACACTTCCACCGCTTTTTTTACTGCTGGGATCGACGGCTAGAACTGCAATTCGATGTTCATCCTTTAAAAGCATCCTTCCGAAACTTTCTATAAACGCACTTTTCCCAACACCCGGAACTCCTGTTATTCCAATACGAACGGCTCTTCCGCTATACGGCAAAAAAGTATCAATGATCTTTTTTGCCAGTTCCTGATGGGCAGTAAGCGAACTTTCAACAAGTGTAATCGTTTTTGCAATAACTCGCCTGTTCCCTTCAAGTACACCATCAATATAATAACCGGCATCTTCAATAATCATTTTTCTTCCTGTAACATCACACTATTGTTTTTTAATAAAGATGAAGCACAACTCATCTGTTGAATTTTCTACAAATCCGTCAACTTTATTTCTCGATTCCGACTCTGGCCTTCACCCCTTTTAGATAATAATGTTTTATCTCCTTCATCTCGGTAACAAGATCCGCTTTTTCAATTATTTCAGATGTAGCGCCACGGCCTGTGATAACAAGCTCCATGTTGTCCGGCTTTAATTCAACTACATCCAGAAGATCCTGTACTGAAAAAAGACCGTACATAACTGCGACATTTCCTTCTTCAATAACTACCACATCATGCTTACCTGCTTCAATGATCGATTTTATCCTTTCAAGACCTTTCTTTCCGGCTTCAATATCTTCAGCTGAAGGTTTGCCCTTGACAAAATGTCCAAGTCCATATTGTTCTATGGTAATAAGATCGGAAAATCTTTCAAGCGCTTTTATTTCACTGTAATCTCCCATTTTCAGAAACTGCACGATAAAGACTTTCAATCCAGCTCCAGCCGCTCTTATAGAGAGCCCCAAGGCAGCCGTTGTTTTCCCTTTCCCGTTTCCTGTGTAAACCTGTATGTATCCTTTCATTTTATATCTCCGATTTTCAGGCTTATCTATACTATATTGTTAAATACTTTTCAATTATTTTATCTAATATTTTCAGAAAATTATCTATATATGCAAACATCTTGATGTTATAACATGTTATGGTGTAATACTTTATATAAATATATCTCCTGACCCGCTGCAAGGACAACGCTAAAAAGTTCAAAGTTCACATGTTTATTCCTCCATGGTATTAAGCCAAGTCGTTTTAATTCTGAATTTAGAAAAAAACTTGACAAAAGAGTCCATCTATATCATTTAAGCAAAGAAAATTTGCTCAGCTTTATGGTGGATTTAATTTCTTAATAGGGAAACCGGTTAGATTCCGGTACGGACCCACCGCTGTGATCGGGGACGAAATCTGTAAAAACCACTGTTTCGCAACAAAACGAAATGGGAAGGTGCAGAGAGTAGAACGATCCGTAAGTCAGAAGACCTGTCATAAGGCTTTGTATTGGGGAGATGGCAAATCCTCAAGCGTTTAACGCTTGGGGATTTTTTGTTTTTGAGCAGGCCCTAAGCAACCTGAAGATCAATTAGACAGGGGTAATAAATTATGGAAATCGGCAGGATTACTTTAAAAGAAATCATAAAAGGTATTAAACCAGCGGATGAAAAATGGATTGAAAAAGCGAAAGAGAGAACATCGCAGCTTGTAATGCCCACCCGTGCACTTGGGAGGCTCCATGACATTTCAGAGAAAATATGCGGTATCTGTAAAACTATAAAACCTTCCATAAAACGAAAAGCGTTTTTGGTTATGGCAGGAGACCATGGTGTTGTAGAAGAAGGGGTCAGCGCATATCCTCAGGAAGTAACAGGTGAAATGATCAAAACATTCTTAAATGGCGGAGCCGGCATTAACGTTCTGGCAGGTTTGGTTAATGCAGAGGTTTTTGTGGTGGATATGGGCATAATCCCAGATCTTGACCCTGTTGCACTTAATGGAGAAAATCGTCTTTTTATTCAAAAAATAGCCAGTGGTACTGCTAACCTGTCTCGAGGGCCCGCAATGACCCGTGAGGAAGCAATTAAATCGATACTGACAGGGTTTCAGCTTGCCACCGATCTCTTCAGTAAAGGAATAGATATGCTTGGCACGGGTGATATGGGAATCGGAAATACGACGCCTTCTGCGGCCATTGGGAAAGTATTCACAGAAACTTCAATTGAAGAAATGGTTGGACGTGGAACAGGTGTTGATGACCTTGGCCTTTTAAAAAAACAGGAAGCAATCCAAAAAGGAATTGATGTAAACCGACCCGATATAAAAGATGGCCTTGACGTTCTATCAAAACTCGGAGGATTTGAGATCGGTGGAATTGCCGGAAGTATTCTGGCAGGTGCGTATCATGGGCGTCCTGTGGTAATAGATGGATTTATATCCACAGCCGGGGCACTTGTTGCTCATTCTCTTCGTCCTGTTGTAACAGATTATCTTTTTGCCGGGCACCGCTCTGAAGAAACCGGCCATGGCGCCATGTTGGATTACCTGGGGCTTGAACCCATTCTTGACCTTGGCCTGCGCCTGGGTGAAGGCAGTGGCGGTGCACTGGCAATGGGAATTATTGAAGGAGCATTGAAGATTTTTACAGACATGTTAACTTTTGAACAGGCCGGAGTCCCCAACAAATCTCAATAAGTTTAAAGTTTTATCTTGACCCCATTTATAATGTTAATTATCCTCAATGAAAATCTTGTTAGTTTCTTAATTATGAAATTTGTGCTTTTAGGCCAAGAAATATTTAAACCAAGTTTAAACTCATTATGAAAATAATCGAACCCAACAAAGGCTCCCTTGTAAACCTTCTTGTCGATAAAAATCGACAAAACATTCTAAAAGATGTTGCCTTTAATTTGTCTGACATCACTCTTAACGACCGCCATCTTTGTGACCTTGAGCTTTTGGCAACCGGTGCTTTTTCACCTTTAAAAGGTTTTATGACAAGGACCGATTATGAATCTGTATTAGATCGCATGCGGCTTCAAAATGGCGCCTTGTGGCCTATTCCGATTTGCCTGGATATTCCGGAAACAAAGGCTAAATCTCTTGAAGCAGGCCAGTCCGTTACGTTAAGAGATCCTGAAGGATTTCTTCTGGCCATCATGGAAATTGAAGATATCTGGCCAGTGGAAATCGAAAAAGAAGCGTTGCATGTTTTTGGCACATTAGACCAGGTTCACCCTGGTGTGCAACAGCTTTATAAAAAATCGGACAACTTTTATATAGGGGGTTCCCTTGAAGTTTTAAGCCTGCCCCTTCACTTCGACTTCAAACAGCTTCGTCTCACACCTCAGGAAGTCAAGGATATCTATAAAAGGATGGGGTGGAAACGTGTAGTTGGATTTCAGACCGCACAACCTGTTCATCGACCACAGTACGAACTGACCATTAAGGCCATGCAACAGGCAAAGGCCAATCTTCTCCTTCTTCCGATTGCAGGTATGACTAAACCCGGAGATTTTGATCATTATACCCGTGTCAGATGTTACCATGAAGTCACCCGCCACTATCCGCCTGATTCTTTTATTTTAAATCTCCTTCCTTATACAATGCACATGGCAGGTCCAAGGGAAGCACTTTTGCAAACGATTATTTCGAAAAACTATGGATGTACACATTTTATTGTAGGCCATAACCATGCAGGGCCCGGCCTGGAGAAAAACGGAAAGTCTTTCTATGAAAGCAACGACGCCAAAAAACTGACAGAAGAATATTCCAAAAAAATCGATATAAAAATTATTTCATTTGATGAAATGGTCTATCTTCCTTTTGAAGACGAATACAGCTTTGTAGATCAAGTACCTGAAGGCACCAAAACCATATCTCTTTCCGGTTCGGATATTCGGGAAAGGATTCTATCGGGCAGGCAAATTCCTAAATGGGCTACTTTTCCGGAAGTTGTCGAGGAACTTCGAAAAGCTTACCCGGCCCCACATAAACAGGGGTTTACCGTCTTTTTAACCGGACTTTCAGGTGCCGGCAAATCTACAATTGCCCAGGTTTTATATTCCCGTTTTCTTGAAATTGGGGACCGGCCTGTTACCCTTCTTGATGGAGACATTGTACGCCGCAACCTGTCGAGTAATTTAAAATTTAATAAAGAGGACAGAGATATCAATGTTCGCCGGATCGGTTTTGTAGCCGGAGAAATTACAAAAAACCGGGGCATCGCCATATGTGCTCCTATTGCACCTTATGAATCGACTCGCTCTGAAATACGTTCGTCCATAGAATCTTATGGCGGTTTTATCGAAGTACATGTTTCAACGCCCATCGAGATTTGCGAAAAAAGAGACAGGAAAGGTATGTATGCAAAGGCCAGGGCGGGACTGATTAAAGGGTTCACCGGTGTTGACGATCCTTATGAAATACCAGCATCGCCGGAGGTAAGTATCAATACGACCGATATTACTCCCAATGAAGCTGCACAGGAAATTCTTCTGTTTCTCGGTCAAAAAGGGTTTATTTGATGTTAGCCTTTCACGGCTTGAAACTTGAAATTGGAAATTAGAAATTCGGGAGAAAAGATTTACCATGGAGTTCCCGGAGAGACACTGAATTTTAATTTTTAATATCTGTGAAATTTCAGTGCAAATCCATGGTAATAAAATGAAAACCAAATTTTCATTTTCTATTTTCTAATTTCAGCGTTCCGAGAACGCTTACCAATTCAGTAAGGAATACGTATTTTGAAAATAAATTTAGAAAGTGTAATGGATCGCATAAAGCAGGCCGCTGTTTCATCGGGAAGGAATCCTGAAACTGTACGTCTTGTAACTGTAAGCAAAACCATACCTGCAGAAACAGTTAAGAAAGCTATTGATGCCGGAGCTGACATTCTTGGTGAAAATTATATTCAAGAAGCGAAAACCAAATTCAACGATCTCTCCTCATATCCGGTATCCTGGCATTTTATCGGCCATCTTCAGACAAATAAGGCAAAATATGCTGTCAGAATTTTTGACTTAATCCACTCTGTTGATTCAATAAAACTGGCCATTGAGCTCGATAAACAGGCAAATAAATTAGGTAAAATCCAGCATATCCTTATACAAATAAATGTTGCTGATGAATCCTCAAAATCAGGTGTTTCGGTTCAAAATACGCTGAACCTGGTAAAGGAAATCAGTGTTTTAAAAAATTTAGCCATAAAAGGGCTGATGACTATGCCCCCTTTTTTCAACGCACCTGAAAAAGTCAGGCCTTTTTTCAAGAACCTACGCAACCTAAAAGATCAACTCAGCAAAGAAGCCATACACAACGTAGCCATGGACGAACTTTCCATGGGCATGACCGGCGATTTTGAGGTGGCCATAGAAGAAGGGGCAACACTGGTGCGCATCGGAACAGCCATTTTCGGGGAAAGAGTTTGAAAATTCTGCTTCATATTTGTTGCGCTCCATGCGCAATTTATCCTGTTAAATTTCTGCGTGAACAAGGAATGGATGTCATGGGATTTTTTTACAGGCACAACATACACCCTTATACAGAGTGTCTAAAGCGACAGGAAGCTTTGGAATCTTATGCGGAACAAATAAACCTTCGCGTAATATACCAGGATGGATACGATCTGGAAGGTTTTATCCAAAATGTAGCATTCAGGGAGTCAAATCGCTGCTCATACTGTTATCATGATCGCCTCAGATCTACCGCCCTTGTCGCAAAGCACGGCAAGTTTGATTATTTCACCAGCACCCTTTTATACAGTAAATTCCAGAAACACGACACAATAAAATCGATGGGCAAATCAATCGGCAAAAGTGCCGGAGTTAAGTTTTATTACCAGGATTTTAGAACCGGCTGGAAGAACGGAATCGAAGAATCTAAAAACATAGGATTATATCGCCAACAGTATTGTGGGTGTATTTACAGTGAAAAAGAAAGATATTTTAAATGATGTTTGCTAATTTTATTTATTTCATTATTGTCCTTCTCATTTATACAACTTATCAGCCCCCAGAAAAAACAAATTTCGGCCCTTTTGAAACCTTATTTTTATTTCTTTGCCTTATTTTTATATTTACTTCCTTTACCCGTCTTCAATTTCGTAAACTCGAAAAACAGATTTCAGAAAAAAGCTTTTCTGTTCTGAATTATAAATTCGACACTTTAATAACCCGACATTCCGCATCTGCAATCCTGCTTTTTGGCATTAACATCTATGGCCTCAATCTTCCGTCTTTTTTAGTAGCTATACCTGCTTTTTCGGCATTTCCCACATTTGCAGCACTTTTATTTCTTGGAATATTTATTTTCTATCTTTCCATCATATGGGCTTTTGCTCATAAATCATACAGGATGATCTTCAAAACTGACGATTCCTGGCAGTCATACGTATGGTCAAACATTTCATTTTCAATCCCCGTGCTCCTGCCTTGGCTTTTCTTATCAGGAATATTGGATTTTATTAATTTATTGCCATTTGAACTTTTAAAACAGCTTCTTGCAACAACCGAAGGTCAGATTATCTATTTTGTGATTTTTCTTTTGTTCGTTGCCATAATCGGCCCGGCTATTATCCAGAAAATCTGGAGATGCAAACCACTTGAAAATGGACATAATCGAAGTCGAATTGAATTTCTGTGCAAAAAAGCCGGCTTAAAATATGCCAATATATTATATTGGCCGGCATTTGGAAGCAGGATGATCACCGCAGGCGTTATGGGACTTGTTAAAAATTTTCGTTACATTCTCGTCACCGGCCCTCTTCTAAGTTTTTTGGAACCTGATGAGATTGATTCCGTAATTGCTCATGAAATCGGACATATAAAAAGAAAACACCTTATTTTTTATCTTGTTTTTTTTGCTGGTTATATGCTTTTGTCATATTCAACTTATGACCTGATTATTTATTTGATTCTTTTCTCAGAACCTGTCTTTCAATTTACAACCGGTATGGGTTTAAATCGAACTACTGTGATCTCAACCATATTCAGCATAACTGAGATCTGCATTTTTTTAATCTATTTCCGTTATGTTTTCGGTTATTTTATGCGTAACTTCGAACGCCAGGCCGACTGTTATGTATATACATTATTTGACAGCGCAAAACCTTTAATTTCAACATTTAAAAAGATTACCGCAACAAGCGGACAGTCTCCGGACAGACCAAACTGGCACCATTTCAGCATCAGAGAACGGGTGGATTATCTTAACAAGTGTGAAACAGACAAAAATTACATTAGCCGTCATGACAGGAAGGTACAAAAAAGCATTGGAATTTATTTTGCAGCAATTTTATTAGTTGGAATTATCGGCTACAGCCTGAATTTTGGTGCGGCAGGAAAAGAACTCAGCAATCATCTTATTGAAAACATTATATTCAGAGAACTCGAAAAATCACCGGACAACCCAAATCTTTACCAAACTTTGGGGGATATTTACTATAATGCAAAAAACTATAGCGGAGTAAAACAGGCATACGAAAAAGCGCTCACCCTTAATCCTGATAACCCCCATGTTTTAAACAATCTTGCATGGCTTTATGCAACCTGTGACGATCTAAGTTATCGCAACTCTAAAAGAGCTTTAAAACTCTCAAAAAAAGCCGCAACCTTGCTTAAAGCACCGCATATTTTAGATACACTTGCCGAAAGCTATTTTATTAATGGAAAGTATGAAAAAGCCATTTCAACGGAACTTCGTGCCCTTGAACTGGTCAAGAACAACCGGTCTCATTATAATAAACAACTGGAAAAATTCAGAAAAGCAGTGCGAAAAGATAGTTAAGTAGTGGATCGGTTAAGTGTGATGGTCTTGGGAAAAGTAATAATATATCACTTTGCGGCAGTGTAAACAATATTTATATACCTATTATATCTATAGGTTATGATTTAGTTATTTGAAAGTAAATGCCGGATGGCTAAGTTAAAAGGCTCATATACAAGGCGTAGCGGTTTTTCAGGGACGAGACTATACATATAGTATGTCGAGTTCCTGAAAAACCGCTACAACGCAGTAGATGAGCTTTTTAACTTAGCCATCAACTATTTAATACACACCCGCCTCACCTGCAAAAGATCACAGGTTCCGGCTAATATTTTTTCTATGCCGTCCTGTTTAAGGGTTGTCATTCCGTCCTTTATAGCCTGTTCCCTGATACCTTCCATCGGTGCTTTGGATTGAATCATTTTTTTTATTTCATCAGTTCCCATAAGCAATTCATGCAGTGCCATTCTTCCTGCATAACCTGTATTGTTGCAAGCGTCGCAGCCATTAGGTTTATACATAGTCAATTTTTCGGAAAAAGGAATTTTTACATTTTTTACAAATTCTTTCGGTCCGTATTCGCGAACCAGTTCATTATATTCTTCTTTTACCGGACTGTAAGCCTTCCTGCACTTCTTGCATGTCGTACGAACCAGTCGCTGAGCCAGAATACATAAAATCGCATCTGAAAAGTTAAATGGATCCATCCCCATGTCCAGAAGCCTGGTGATACTCTCCGGCGCACTGTTCGTATGAAGTGTTGAGAATACAAGGTGACCGGTTAATGAGGCTTCTATGCCAATGGAGGTGGTTTCCTTGTCACGCATTTCCCCTACCATTATGACATCCGGATCTGCTCTCAGAAAAGCCCGCATTGCAGATGCAAAATCGAATCCTATCTTTGGCTTTACCTGGACCTGTCTGAGCCCTCTTTGCGTAATTTCAACCGGGTCTTCTGCAGTCCAGATTTTTGTATCGGATTTATTGATATACCCCA
>JASJGP010000314.1:0-5191 GCA_033791485.1 Desulfobacterales bacterium
TTACCTGGACCTGTCTGAGCCCTCTTTGCGTAATTTCAACCGGGTCTTCTGCAGTCCAGATTTTTGTATCGGATTTATTGATATACCCCAGCGCTGAATGTAGCGTTGTTGTTTTTCCTGAACCTGTTGGACCACATACAAAAATAATACCGTATGGCTTAGTTATAACACTTATAAAATTATTAAAATTTTGTTTTGAGAATCCCATTTTATTAAGAGGAAGCGGTTCTCCTGCTGCCAGAATTCTCATTACAACATCTTCAAGCCCGCCCTGAGTCGGAACAGTTGCCACTCTGAGTTCTATATTTTTACCACCATATTTTTTAAATTTTATCTTGCCGTCCTGAGGTTTACGACGCTCTGCAATATCAATATCGGCCATTATTTTTATTCGTGAAATTATTGCATTTCTATAGTTAAAGGGAATGGTCTGGTAAACCATGCAACTGCCGTCAATTCTTATGCGTACTTCAGTTTTTTGTTTTCCTGCATAGGGTTCTATATGAATATCAGACGCACCCCGTTCATATGCATCAATAATAATTTTGTTAACAAGTTGAACGACAGCGCTGTCTTGATCATCAACGCCGGATTCCGCTTCTTCTATTTCCGTTTTTTCTTCCTGTAATTGTGACATGATGTCCTCAATTCCTGCCATTTCTTTCTCATCAGGAGTAAATAGCTTGATGAAATCGAGTACATCCTGTTTCAATGCGACCTTAAAACTAATTAATTTACCCGGGAAAAGTGTTTTTATTTCGCCAACCCTTTGAAGATCCTGTGGATCATCAATAACAATTACTATCTTTCCATCTTCAAAACGTAGCGGAACCCAGACATTGTTTCGCATGAAAGGCACTTTCAAACCTGTTAGAAGCTCACCGGGAATCACCGCTGTTTTTTTATACTCAACAAAAGGAACATTATAAAATTTACTTAATGAATGACCAATCTCTTTTTTCGGTATTTTCAAATCTTTTATTAATACTGCTTCTACCGGTTGTTTTCTCACCCTGGCGTCTTCAATTGCTCTGATTAGTTCTTTTTGTGTCAGAATATGGTTCTCAAGTAGATAGTCAAATTTACCTGATTTAATTTTAGCTATCCGTTTTTGGTTAAAAAGTGCGATACTGAGAATTTTTGCCAATTCCCCAACAGAATTTTCGTCAATTTTAGTGAAAAAGTCGCCGCTTTTTCTGTTAATCAACTGTATTACGCCGAGCATAAATTTTTTATAAATAATCGGAACAGCAAGTACTTGTTTTGTAGTAAAACCTGTTTTTTTATCCCAGCTATTATCGAATTTCAAATCCTGGTCAATAGCGGCAAGCTCTCTTTTGTCATTAACATTCTTAATATTTATAAGTTTTTGCTTTAAAGCACAACAACCTGCGATACTGCTTGTAGCTGCAGGAATACGAATCTCTTCTACTTCAGATCCTGATTTAAATCTTGAAAAAAGCTCTCTTTTTTTTCCATCAACTACAAAAACAGTTATTCTATCAGCCTTAAAAAGCGAAGTTATTTCTTCTTTCAGATTTATCAGAATCTCGTCTAAATCTGTAGCTGCATATATTTTATTGCAGATACTCTGCAGTTTTGTTCTATACTCAACTTCGGTTTTAAGATTCTGTACGCTGGTTTTACCAAAATCCGATTTATTAGAACTTTTAAACATCGTAACACCACCCTGGTTTTTGTTTTCCCATTTGGTGAATAGTTGAAAAACCTTCTATGCCGATCTATCCAGCAATAACAGGATTTTAACTTAATTTGTAGTTTTACAGATCATCTTTTCTTTTAACTATCTTATAATTACCATAAATCTTTTTCAAACCACCGACTATTAGAAGTACACCTATCAGATAAAAACAAAAATAAACAAATGGCATGATTTGAGAATATTGCTTTATCTTCTCTATTCTTGGCATTACCTGGGGGATTCTGAAAAAAACGCCGGTTCCTGCCAGAACCAGCAGCGCTCCCCAGATTATTTGAGTAATTTTCTTATTCATTTTCGCAGCTACTTGCTTAAACTTCCTTTAAACTGCGCCTTTCTTTTTTCAAGAAAAGCACTCGTTCCCTCTTTTGCATCCTCACTTGCAAAGCAAAGAGCAAATGCATCGATCTCGATATTACATCCTGTCACAAGGTCTGAGTTCATACCAGTGTTAACAGCTTGTTTTGCACATCTAAGAGAAACTTTTCCCTTTGAAGCAATAGCTTTTGCTGTCTTTAAAACATCATCCATAAGTGATTCAGCAGGACAAACCTTGTTCGCCAATCCTATTCTATATGCTTCATCGGCTTTAATCATTTTCCCTGTAAATATCATTTCTTTGGCCATGTTTTTTCCGATTAATCTTGGCAGTCGCTGTGTTCCACCAAAACCAGGCATAATCCCAAGGGTTATCTCCGGAAGGCCGAACACGGCGTTCTCTGAAGCATAGATAAAATCGCACGCAAGCGCAACCTCACTGCCACCTCCGAGTGCAAACCCGTTAACTGCGGCTATTACCGGTATCGCCAATTCTTGAAGCTTGTTAATTGTTTTTTGACCTTTTTGTGAAAAGATTTTTGCTTTAAGTGAATTGAAAGTTGAAAGCTCTGTTATATCAGCCCCCGCAACAAAAGCTTTTTCACCTGCACCGGTAAGTATTAAGACCCTTATATCCTCATTTTCTGAAATATCATCAAGGGCCAGTGAAAATTCCTTGAGCAGATCATCATTTAAAGCGTTAAGTGCTTTAGGCCTGTTAAAAGTAATAGTTGCAATTCCATCGTCTGTTTTAAAGATTATATTTTCATACGCCATGTTCATCCTCCATAATTTAATTGATTGTTGATGGGTAACTTACTTGCGTAGTCAGGCTGAAGCTGTTTAGAGCAAAGGCTGAATGGGTCAGGAAAGCACGATTGCCGTACTTTGTAGAATGTGATTCTTGAATTAAACATCGATTTTAAATGCGTTTTTTCCTAATAGTCTTAAGCCTTCAGCTTATCTACCTGAGTTGCGTTGTTGGTTTTTTAAAACTGTTTAGACATCATCTCTCTTCAACCTTGAACCGTGAACCCGGGTAGTAACGATTTTTTCATCCTTTTGGGTTGCTCTGTGTAACTTTTGGAATAAAAGCTGTGGGGTTAGTTTCCTTAATATATTTTTTTATTCCAAAAACAATTCCTTCGCATAGTCTATCCTGATATTTCGAATTGATTAATCTTTTGCATTCTCTTTGATTACTTATAAAGGAAGTTTCAATCAGCACGGCAGGCATTTGAGCACCTATCAGAACATAAAAGGGTGCTTGTTTAACGCCTTTATTTTTAACCCTGCTGTAACCTTTCTTTTTTAAATTCTTATATATTGATTCCTGGATATATGCTGCAAGACGACTCGATTCATTAATTTTGGAGTTTTGCAAAAGATCACTCAGTATCACATCAAGATCGCTGATATTGTTGGTGGAAGTAGCATTTTCTCGTGCAGCAACCAGAATAGATTCTTTATCTCCAGCCGGGCTTAAAAAATATGTTTCAATCCCATATGCCCTTCTATCCCTGTTTGCGTTTGTATGTATAGATATAAAAAGGTCTGCATTTTTTGTGTTTGCAATGGCTGTACGTTCTTCAAGCGTAAGAAATTTATCATTATTGCGAGTCATTATTACTTCGCATTTAATCTCTTTTCGTATCTTTCTAGCAAGTTTCTGCCCTATTTTAAGCACGATTTTTTTCTCATGAACGCCTTTTATTCGACCCGGAGCGCCATAATCACGACCTCCATGTCCAGGATCAATAATTATTCTTTTAACTCCAAGAGAAAGTTGTTTTACAATAGAGTCTGCAGTTGCCTTTGGATCTTTTATTCTATTTTTTACTTTTAAGTTACTTGTTTTTGACGCCTTTTCAGAATCTCCCCACATATCCATTATGATTCTGAAAGGATCCTTCAAGGAAAAAACTTTATAAGTCTTAAAGGTTTTTATATCAACAACAACCCTTACTGAATCCTTTGTGTACTGTCCTGCTCGTGCACCACTGAGCAAATCGTCATCGATAGGTATAATCTTTTCTATGTTTTTTCCTAAATTACAGTTTTGGAGATCTACATACAAACGCTGAGGTTTTTTTATAGAAGGATCTTTTTTAAGAAGGTGATGTAAATATGATGTTTCCTTATCCGTGTCGATAACAACCCGGGTGTAGTTTGGATTTGACCAAAATCGAAGTCCAGTGACAGTAACATTTTTCCCCAAGGGCTTTTTATGCGGCTTTTCCCCAACACTTTTGCTTATTGCTTTTAGCGCTGCTTTCTTTTTGTTTGAATAGCTATTTTCTTTTTTAGCCGGTTTTTTTATTAATATGTCGACCTTTTTGCTGTATGCACTTTTAGGGTAACGTTTTTTTATCCTTTCAAAATTGTCGATAGCCTCTTTTTTATCCGACTTTTTATATGAACGCTTATAAAGCTCCATATAAAGATCTCCGCTCATATACAGGCCGGCTGCCGCCCATTTTCCTGAAGGGTCATGCCGGTAAACCGCCTGAAACTTTTTGATACACGCCAGCCAGTTTTCTCTGTATTTTTGTTTTTTGGCGCTTTTTTTTAGTTTCCTGTAGCAGGCTTCTGCTTCAAAATATTTATCTTCAGCCGTCTCAGCAGATATTGCAGTAGGCCATATAATAAGAACAAAACAGCAAATGATAATAATTGATATAATGTGTTGTTTATTAAACAATAAGTTACTCCGCAATTTATTAGCTTATAGCTCAAAGCTCACAATTCATAGCCAGAAGGATCCAATCCTTTTACTATGAGCTGTGAGCTGTGAGCTATTTCCTCCTATCCTTTTTCACCGTGTTATGTTTTTCGCTTTTTCCCTCAGTTCATCAAGATAATTCAGTGCATCCAGAGGCGTCATTGCCGATATATCAAGATTACTTAAATTTTCTATTATTAATCTTTCGGGTTTGCGGAAAAGTTTAATTTGCACGTGCCTCTTTTTAGAATCATCTTCATCTCTATTGGGAGCGAGTGTATCGTTTAAGCTGAATTCACCATTTTCAATTTTAGCCAGAATTTTTTTTGCTCGTATTAACACTTCGTCCGGAATACCTGCAAGCCGTGCAACCTGTATACCATAGCTTCTATTTGTGCCGCCTTCAACCAGTTTTCTTAAAAAAATAATTT
>JASJGP010000315.1:0-2689 GCA_033791485.1 Desulfobacterales bacterium
GCTTGGTTTAACAACCTATGCAAGAAACAAAGCCGCTGATTTTATAAATCAAAAAGAAAAGGAATATCAAAAAGCAAAAACCATTTTAATCCTTTTTCTTATTTCAAGTATTACTGCATCATTAATAGTCAGTTTTCTTACTTTTCGACATAACAAAAATGCGCAAAAGAATCTTACATCAAGTGAAAAAAAATACCGTTCTCTGGTTGAAACCCAAACAGATCTGGTAAGCAGATTTAACAACAAAGGAGAGTTTACCTTTGTTAACGAGGTTTTTTGTAAATTTTTTAATAAAACTCGCGACGAGTTGCTTGGAGGAACCTGGCAACCCCTGCCTTATGAAGAAGACGTTGAATATGTTCAATCCCAACTGGCCTTACTATCTAAAGAAAATCCAACCATCATTATCGAGAACAGGCTTTACTCTGGGACGGGGGATATCCATTGGATGCAATTTATTAATAAGGGATTTTACGATAATTTTGGCAACTTTCAGGAGATACAGTCTGTTGGACGAGATATTACAGAGCAAAAAAGAACAGAGATCGCCTTAATAAGCAGTGAAGAAAGACATAAGATGTTGTTCAAATTATCATCTGATGCCATTTTGTTGGTAGGCCTTGATAATTTAAGGCTTTTGGATGCCAATGAAGCAGCTATAAATCTATATGGATACTCCTACAAAGAAATACTCCAAATGAAAGCAACTCATTTGTCCGCAGAAAAGCAAAAGACCAGAAAGGCAATCCAGAAAAGCCATGATACATCTGTACCTGTCAGGTTTCATAAAAAGAAAGATGGAACTGTTTTCCCAACAGAAATTGCGGCCAGTGTTTTTGAGTATCAGGGACAGGATGTCCATATTGCGGCAATAAGGGATATTACCGAGCGTATGCGCCTTGAAGCTCATTCCCGAAGGTTCCAAAAAATGGAATCTCTGGGTCTTTTGGCCGGTGGCGTTGCCCATGACCTGAATAACATTCTATCAGGTATTGTAAGCTATCCGGAGCTGATTTTAATGGACCTGCCTGAAGACAGCAAACTCAGAAAACCTATCGAAACGATTCAGGATTCGGGACATAGGGCAGCTGCCATTGTCGAGGATTTGTTGACAATTGCAAGAGGAGTGGCCACCACCAAAGAAATCCTGAATCTAAATGAGCTGATAAACAGCTATTTGAAATCGCCGGAGTTTCATAAACTCCAACAGTCTCATCCTGCAGTGGCGATACATACTGACCTTGATCCCAGCTTGCTTAACCTCTCCGGCTCCAATGTTCATCTAAGGAAGGTTATTATGAACCTGGTCTCAAACGCTTCAGAAGCCATTGAGGGCAGCGGCAACGTCACGGTATCGACTGAGAATCGCTATATCGATAAATCTTTAAAAGGCTATGCGGATGTAAAAATAAATGAATACGTCGTTCTGACGGTATCGGACGATGGTTCAGGAATAGCATCAGATGAGATGGAAAGGATATTCGAACCGTTTTATTCCAAGAAAATAATGGGCCGAAGTGGAACCGGTCTGGGTCTGGCTGTTGTATGGAATGTGGTACAGAATCATGAAGGCTATATTGATGTTAAAAGCGATGCAAATGGCACATCTTTTGAGTTATACTTTCCGATTGTCAGAGAAGAAATAACAGATTCGAAAACACCTGCCTCTATTCAGGAATACAAAGGAAACGGGGAGACGATTCTGGTTGTTGATGATGTGGAAAGCCAAAGAGAGATATCCTGCAAAATGTTGGATATACTTGAATATAAAGCGAAATCCGTTTCCAGTGGAGAGGAAGCTGTTGAATATTTAAAAGAAAATACTGTAGATTTGATATTGCTTGACATGATTATGGACCCGGGCATAAATGGTCGTGAGACATACGAACAGATAATTAGTATTCATCCTAACCAAAAGGCTATTATAGTCAGTGGATTCGCTGAAACAGATGAAGTGAAGGAAACACAAAAATTAGGTGCAGGCCAATATATAAAGAAGCCGTTTGCATTAGAAATGATAGGACTTGCTGTAAAGGAAGAGTTGGAGAAATAGCAATTTCAGACCATTTTGGTTTATAATGCCTCCAGGTAATTCGTCCTTTTCCTGTTTATTTAACTTTTTCCCAAGGAGGTAGTATTATGGCCAGTGATCTTAAAACTCAATTTGTCAACTACATGAGCCTGCAACGATTTTCCCATCACACAAAGAGAAGCTACTTAACCGGTGTTAAGCTATTAACCAAACATTATATGCAATCGCCCGACACCTTGACCAACGACCAAATCCAGGACTATATCCGCCATCTGCTTGAAGAACGCAAATTGTCCTGGGGCACCTGTAATTCTTATTTGTCCGGCATTGTCTGCTTTTACAGGCATATTTGTAAATGGGACGATACCCAGTTTCAAATCCCGCCCCGGCCCCGTGTTAAAAAACTGCCGGTTGTTTTTAGCCAGCCGGAAGTAAAACGGTTGCTTGCTGCAACTGACAATCTTAAACACCGGCTGTTGTTGCAAACCGTTTATAGCTCAGGGCTGCGGGTCAGTGAACTGGTTCGCCTTAAACCCCATCATATCGAAGGTGATCCTGACCGTATGATGATACGCGTCGATTGCGGCAAAGGCAAAAAGGATCGTTACACGATTCTTTCCCAAAGGCTGCTTGCAGATCTGAAAACTTATTGGCGTA
>JASJGP010000316.1:0-12836 GCA_033791485.1 Desulfobacterales bacterium
CTTGAAAAGACTGTTGAAAAACAGGTTGTTGTTTCAACTGATTTTATAGACAGGGATGTAATAGGAATCGCCGGGTCCTATGAATTATCTCTAATCACTGTTCTCATTATCCGTGGTGGTTTACTTATAGGAACTCGAAATTTTACATTTTCAGAAACCCTTTCAACCCATACTGAAATAATCGGAACATTTATCAGGCAGTATTATGAAAAGGAGCCTTTTATTCCCAAGGAAATACTTACGACGATCCTTCTTGAAGATTCTGCATTGATTGAGGAGTGCTTGAAAAATATAAAGGGGAAAAAAGTGAGTATTATGTGGCCAAGAAGAGGAGAAAAGGCAAGGCTTCTTGAAATGGCGGACAGAAATGCAGATATCAGCCTGAAAGAAGAGATTGCTTCTTTAGCAACTGATATGAAAATGCTTGCCAGGCTTCAGAAAAGAATAAAAATTAACAGTTTGCCAGAACGCATTGAGTGTTTTGACAACTCCAATATATCAGGAAAACAACCAGTTGCCGGCATGGTTGTTTTTGAAAAAGGAAAATCGAAAAAGTCGTCATATCGACATTATAAAATCAATACAGTTTCCAAAAATGACGATTATGCTTATATGGATGAAGTGTTAAGAAGACGTTACGGCAAGGGAGAAAAGTCAAAACCTTATCCCGACCTCTTAGTAGTGGACGGAGGAAAAGGTCAATTGAATATTGCCGTTTCAGTTGTAGAAGATCTTAAGATTGAGGGCAGATTTGATATCATAGGAATCGCCAAAAAAGATGAGAAAAAAGGTGAGGTGCAGGATAAAATATACAAGCCCGGAAGGGTGAACCCCGTAAATTTTGGAAAAGAAGGAGATCTTTTGCTTTTCCTGCAAAGAGTAAGAGATGAAGCGCACCGTTTTGCTATCTCTTTTCACCGAAAACGCAGAGGAAAGTCATCAATGCGTTCTGTTCTTGACACAATTCCAGGAATAGGGAAAAAGAGAAAGCAAAGACTACTCAAACATTTTAGAAGTATTAAAAAAATCCGGGCAGCAACCATCGAAGAATTGAGCGCTGTGTCCGGTATGAACCGTAAAGCAGCAGAGTCAGTAGCAAGTAGGCTGGGAAGCGATGAACGTCGAACATCCAACATCGAACGTTGAACATCGAATGATGAAATCGCTTCGCTTCGCCGTTTTAAAAAAACAGGCAGAATACCTTATTCAAAATTCGATGTTGGACGTTCGATGTTCGATGTTCATTCTTTTCTGTAAACCTTCCACAGTCCATACGGCGCAAAAATAACTTAGCGCTTATGTCCTCTTGCCTCCCAGCTTTCTAGCCTCCTAGCTTCTTTAGTAATTCCTTAAGTTCTTGTACAGCAGCGGCTGATTTCTGAAGTGCTGTATTTTCTTCTTCGGTCAGCTTAATCTGGATAATATCTTCAATACCTGTTGCTCCGAGTTTCACCGGAACACCGATAAAAAGGTCATTTATTCCATACTCTCCTTCAAGATAAGCTGCGCATGGGAGGACCTTTTTCTTGTCTTTAAGGATCGATTCGGCCATTTCAACTGCTGCAGAAGCAGGCGCATAATATGCGCTTCCTGTTTTCAGGAGGCTGACTATTTCTGCGCCACCGTTAGCTGTTCTTTCAACCATAGCATCTATACGGTCTTTGGGGAGCAGTTCCGTAATAGGTATTCCTGCAACAGTGGAATACCGAGGCAAAGGAACCATTGTATCTCCATGCCCGCCAAGAACAAAGGCGTGAGTATTTTCAACGGAAACGTTAAGCTCCATGGAAATAAAGGCTCTGAATCGTGCTGAATCCAATACACCGGCCATGCCGATTACCCGCTGTTTGGGAAATCCGCTTGTATCAAAGGCAACTTGACACATTGCGTCAAGAGGATTGCTTACAATAATTAATATGGCATCAGGGGACAACGCAGCAATCTGTTCTGTAACATTTTTCATAATTCCTGCATTGGTACTAATAAGATCATCACGACTCATACCAGGCTTTCTTGGAATGCCTGCTGTAATAATTACAATATCCGATCCTTTTGATGGCTCATATACATTAGTTCCTGTCAGATGCGCATCATGCTTTTCAATAGGCGCTGCTTCGGCAAGATCCAAAGCTTTTCCCTGCGGCACGCCTTCAATAATATCAACCAAAACTACATCACAAAGCTCTTTTTCGGCCAATCGCTGAGCCGCTGTTGCGCCAACATTACCAGCTCCTACTACTGTTACTTTTTTATACATGGAGATCTCCTTTTTATTGGTATCCGTAAAAAATAATCGATAACATAATTATAATTATTGTCAACATATTTATATGATTTACTATATTGACATGAGTAGCATAAACAGGATATATTAATACTTTTGTATTATCTCCAAATGAGTTGTATGCTCAAAAGGGTTCAAGGGGTCTATGCTTCACCTTCGGCTACGCCTGGCAAGGCAGGAGTTCGAGCGATCCGCCATCGAACAGGCGGATAAAAATGCTTAAGAAATACAAAGAGTTTTTAAATGTTACTATCACGTATTCCTTTTATTTTAACTTCCCGTTCTCGTCTATTCGGGGCAAAGAAAATCTATAATTTCCGCACTGTAAGCGTTTACAAGTGCCGTTTCGAAGTCTGCGCTTATCTGCAAAGGTCTCGTGCCGTAGATGTGGCGCCTGTGAACTATTACGATTTTAATAAGGCAATACGGCATTTAAATAACAAATGAAAGAGATCAAATCATTATTACAGGAAGCGGAGGTGTACCGTGATCAGGGATTGTTGCAGGAGGCAATGGAAAAATATAATATCGCTTCCGAATTAATACTGAAAGACAATAAAATTAAAAACAGGCAAAACCTGATTTACGTTATTTCCAAGAAATTGGGCGCACTTGAAAATGACTTTAAAAAGAAAAATCAACCTGTATCACCAAAGATTCCAAAAAAGACACGGGGGCTTGTTAAAAGTAAAAAAATTTTTTCTGAAAAAATGGGTAAGGATGAAGCAGCTCTTGCAGGGGCTCTTAATCTGGCAAAATTGGGCCAATATAAAAGAGCTTTAAAAGAACTTCAAAATTTGATAAGTGTCGATTCCATCCGTGTTAATGCTGCTAAGAATATTGTCAGATGTCATATGGCGCTATCTGCACCTGATGATGCAATAGATCAATATAACAAATGGATATCAAATAATCTGTTTAGAAATGATCAATTGAAAAAAGTTCGGTTTTTTCTTAAAAGCAGCCTTAAGAAAAAGGGGATAAAAAAAACTCTTCCTGAATCTAAAAAAACATCAAAAATCGAATACCCTGATTTTGAGGAAAAGGAAGAAGAAGTTCCCGATATAAGCTCTATAGTAATAATGTTAGATAAAGGGCCACAAAAAGGTAAGGTAATTGAACTTGACGTTAGTTTCCAGACAGGAAATATTATCAATGTAATTATGCCAGGCAGGGATCATGGGCGTATCAAAAACTTGAATATTGGCTTTAAGATAAATGATATTCAGTTTTTCTCTCCCATAGCCATATTTAAGGGTTCGGGTGTTGTTTCAAACATGACATATATAAACTCGGGACCTAAAAAGGGGGATTGCAGTCTGGATATCAAGGTTGTCAATATATGATGGCGTCGTAGAAAGTCCCACCTACTGCGTTGCAGCGGTTTTTTATCCCGCTGATTTTTAGCGGGGGTATATGGAACTTTCTACTTAGCACCCCAAGGGCATTTCCTTCGGGCACCATCGGAGTTATTTTTTACGAGACTATCTTCTTTGGTATTTTACTCTTTTTTTTCGCTTTCGGTTTCTTTCGGGTCTTTCATTGACTCTTCCGGCGTCGACTCTTCCGGCGTCGACTCTTCCAGCTGCGGCTCTTCCGGTGTGCTCCTTTTTATTATCTCTACTACAGGACCATCTGAACCGTCAGAAATAACTTTCCTTTCACCTGGCTTCAGTTCGGCACCGACAGTAGAAATCTCTGTTTTTTCTTCTACTTCTTTATCTACATCAGCCTGCTGTTTTTCTGCCAGCCGCTCTTTCCCTTCAATACAGGCTTCAGCAATTCTAGACGAAATCAGTCTTATTGCCCTTATTGCATCATCATTACCCGGGATTATATAATCAATTTCATCAGGGTCACAATTGGTGTCAACAATGGCAATAATTGGTATGTTGAGTCTTTTTCCTTCCCTGACGGCAATAGCCTCTTTTCTGGGATCAACCACAAATATTGCTCCGGGAAGCCCTGCCATGGTTCTAATTCCGCCAAGATTGTTGTCAAGCTTCACTCGTTCCTTTTCGAGCTTCAGCCTCTCTTTTTTTGGAAAAAGGTTAATTGAACCATCATTCATTATGTTGTTAAGATAGTTAAGACGATCTATACTTTGTTTAATGGTCTGATAATTTGTCAGCATTCCTCCCAGCCATCTGTTATGCACATAAAACATTTCGCATCGATTAGCCTCTTCATAAATAGATTCCCTGGCCTGCTTCTTGGTGCCGACAAAAAGCACAGGCTTGCCGCCTGCAACCGTATCGACAACAAAATCGTAAACATTCTTAAACATTCGAACGGTTTTTTGCAGGTCAATAATATAAATACCGTTCCTCGCCCCGAAGATATAAGGTTTCATCTTTGGGTTCCAGCGTTTGGTCTGATGACCAAAATGCACTCCCGCTTCAAGGAGTTCTTTCATTGTTACATAAGCCATTACTCTCTCCCTTCTTTCCATGGTTTTTCCACCGCCTTTATCTCTCCTTTTTCCGACTTCATCTTGAGAGCTTTGCAGAATGACATTTTTCAAAAGTCTCATCTAAATAAAGCACCAGGAAAAAGGTCCAAAGACGTGTGAGTTATAAAAAATTTACTGTGTCTACCAAACTATAAACGTATTGGCAATATTTATTTACTTAAGTTTGATGGCGTCGCAGAAAGTATCAACGATGGTGCCCGCAGGAAATGCCCTTGGGGTGCTACGTATAAAGTTCCATATACTGCGCCATCACTTTTTACTCATTTGAACAACACGGCAATATCCACTATAATCTTTTGAAAAAACAATATTTTCATATTTACCACAGTTTTCAATAATCCTGCTCACAGCGTCTCTTTGATCATGTCCTATCTCAAGAAGCAACGTTCCGTATCGTTTTAAAAGAGTGTGAGCAGAATAGAGAATATGTTTCAGGCTGCTTAGACCATCTTTTTCCCCGTCAATAGCTATGCGGGGTTCGTATTCGCAAATTTCCGGCTGAAGCCCGGCGATATCTCCTGTCCTGATATAAGGCGGATTTGATATAATCATGTCAAAAGAAATCTTTTCGTCATTTAAGGGTGACAGCCAGTCGCCGGTAAAAAATGAAACCTTCTCATCACAATTGTTTTTCTTTGCATTCTTTTTGGCCACCTTAATTATTTCTATACTGCAGTCCGAAGCAAAATAATTATGCATGGGCTGCTCTTTGACAAGAGCAAGAACTATCGCTCCCGATCCTGTGCCCAGATCGAGTATGCGCATCGGCTTCAAATCCGAATTACCGGAGGAGGCTGCGGACAAAAGAGAAAGAGACGTCTCAACAATACACTCGGTATCAGGCCTCGGTATCAGTACATCTTTTGTAACAACAAGCTCTAAAGACCAGAACTCCTTAATGCCCGTAATATAAGCAACGGGCTCGTGAGCGGCTCTCCTTTTAATCAGGGTTTTGAATTTCTCCAGTTCATTGCTGTTAAGCGGTTGATCATATTGCAGATACAGATCTATCCGGTTTATCTTAAGTATATGGGAAAGCAGTATTTCAGCGCTGGGCCTAGGGCTTTCTATGCTGCGGGATTTAAAATAAGACGTGGTCCACTTTAGAACTTTAAGTATTGTCCATTCATTGCCGTTGGAATCAGGCTGGTTATGCATTCTGCATGGCCTTGGCCTGGTAATGCGTTGTAAGTCCTTCAATTATTTCATTTATGTTGCCTTGCAGAATATCTTCAAGTTTATAAAGAGTAAGCCCAACTCGATGGTCGGTAACTCTTCCCTGAGGAAAGTTGTAGGTTCTTATTCTTTCGCTCCTGTCCCCGCTTCCAATCTGGCTTTTCCTCTCTTGTGATCTTTCTTCATGTTGCTTTTGAATCATCGCATCAAGGAGACGGGCTCGTAAAACCTTCATCGCCTTGTTTTTGTTTTTAAGTTGTGATTTTTCATCCTGGCATGTCACCACAAGGCCTGTAGGAAGATGGGTAATACGCACCGCTGAGTCCGTTGTATTTACACTCTGTCCGCCTGGACCGGTTGCCCGATATACATCTACTTTAATTTCACTCTGGTCAATCTGAAGTTCGACATCTTCTGCCTCAGGTAAAACTGCAACAGTTACAGCGGATGTATGTATTCTGCCCTGTGTTTCCGTTGTCGGCACCCGCTGTACGCGGTGAGTACCGCTTTCAAACTTTAAAGCACTGTATGCCCCTTTGCCGTGTACCATTGCAATAATCTCTTTGATACCGCCGACACCGGTTTCATGATGAGACAGCACTTCAATTTTCCATTTTCTGTTTTCAGCATATTTGCTGTACATCCTGAAAAGATCTCCGCCAAACAAAGCTGCTTCTTCTCCGCCTGTTCCGGCACGAATTTCAATGATAACGTTTCTTTCATCATTTGGATCTCTGGGAACCAGCAGTTTTTTTAAATCTTTTTCAAGACTCTCTTTTTGCTGAGTAAGGGAAGCTATTTCTTCCCTGGCAAGATCTTTTATATCAGAATCTCCATCCGCCAGCAGTTCAGCACTTTCATCCATGTCTTCTAAAACTTGATTATATATCCTGAAAACTGTAACAACTTTGCCAAGTTCTGCATGCTCACGAACGTACTTTTGATATGCTTCTCGATTATTAATAATATCAGGATCACTTAAAAACTCTTCGATCTCGGAAAAGCGCTTTTCAACCCCTTTTAACTTTTCAAACATGAATTACTAAATTCCCATACAGGCTGGGAGACTATGGGGCTTGAAAGCTTGGAAGCTAAAATACAGGCTTCCTGTCCTTAAAGCTTCCCAACCTCCCGGCCTTCCAGCTTCCCAGCTTATTTGCTTGCTTCTTCTTTTTTTTGGAATTTTTCGTATTTCCTGCGAAAACGTTCTATCCGCCCTGCTGTATCAATAAGCTTCTGCTTCCCTGTAAAAAACGGATGGCATTTTGAACAGATTTCAACTCGAATATCCGACTTTGTTGAACCAACCTCTACTACATTTCCACACGCGCATGTTATGGTTGTTTCCGCGTAATCAGGATGAATATCCTTCTTCATTGTATTTTAACCCCCTATGTATAAATTAATTTTATGCTTTTAAATAAGTTTGATGGCTAAGTAGAAAGTTTCATATACCCCCGCTAAAAATCAGCGGGATAAAAAGGCGCAGCGATTTTTCAGGGACGAGGCAATACATGTAGTATGCCGAGTGTCTGAAAAACCGCTGCAACTTGCACCCCAAGGGCACTTCCTGCGGGGCGTAGATGGGACTTTTTACGACGCCATCAAAGAAGATATAACAGGAGAGTGAAGATGACAACGATTAGTGCGGAAATGGTAAAACAACTCCGGGAAAAGACCGGGGCAGGAATAATGGATTGCAAACAGGCACTTTCAGAGTGTGACATCGATATAGATAAGGCGGTTGATTTTTTAAGAAAAAAAGGATTGGCGACAGCAGCAAAAAGAGCCGGAAGAGCTATGACGGAAGGGATGATCCAGTCCTATATTCATATGGGTGGGAAATTGGGAGTGATGGTGGAAATCGGCTGTGAGACGGATTTTGTAGCAAAAAATGAAGATTTTCAGGAATTTGCGAAAAATATTGCAATGCACATTACTGCTGCAAATCCATTGGGAATCAACGTTGAAGATGTGCCGGAGGATGTAATCAATAAGGAAAGGGAGATCTATCGAGCCCAGGCACTTGAAATGGGAAAACCGGAAAATATGATAGATAAGATAGCAGAAGGTAAACTTAATAAATTTATAAAGGAAAGCTGTCTGTTAAACCAGGCTTATGTTCGCGATCCCAAAATTACGATTGCAGATCTTTTAAATGAATTAATAGCAAAAATCGGCGAGAATATTACAATTAAGCGTTTTGCAAGATTTCAAATAGGGGAGTCTTAATAATTGCAACCTTCTCGATATAAAAAAGTGCTGGTAAAGATAAGCGGTGAAGCGCTGATGGGTGAACAAGACTACGGAATTAGCCCTGATATGTTAAAGTACGTGGCCGAAGAAGTACGCTCGATATTTGATCTTGGAGTTCAGCTCGCAATAGTTGTAGGTGGCGGAAATATTTTCAGGGGGGTTGCCGCAAGTTCATTTGGTATGGATAGAGCTTCCGCAGATCATATGGGAATGCTGGCAACGGTTATAAACAGCCTGGCACTGCAAAGCGCTCTGGAAAAAGTGGGAATTCAAACACGTACACAGACCGCAATATCCATGCACGAGGTGGCCGAACCCTATATTCGTCGAAGAGCGGTCAGACATCTTGAGAAAAAGCGTGTGGTTATTTTTGCTGCGGGTACAGGAAACCCGTACTTTACAACAGATACGGCAGCTGTTTTAAGAGCCCAGGAGATTCACGCAGAGCTGCTTTTAAAGGCTACAAAAGTGGACGGCCTTTATGATTCTGATCCTACTGTAAACAGCGAGGCAAAGATGATAAGGGAAATTACATATATGGAAGTCCTGGAAAGGAGGCTCAAGGTTATGGATATGACTGCAATTTCCCTGGCAATGGATAATAATCTTCCCTTGGCTGTTTTTAATCTGAAACAAAAGGGAAATTTGCGTAAAGTTATCTGCGGCGAAAAAGTGGGTACGATGATAAATAGTTGATAGCTGATAGCTTTATTAGCTGACAGCTGATAGTTAGAGGATGAAAAATCCTTTTTCCTATGAGCTAAGAGCTATGAGCTGTTTTCCTGAGAGTTATGCACTTTGAGCTGTTACCTATACATTTCAACAACCCAATTTCTTAACAAGGCTTGGATAAAGAGGAAAACATCATGATTGAATCTATATACCAGGAAACAAAGGATAATATGGGCAAGTCGATAGACGCGCTGAAAAACGAATTCAATAAAGTGCGTACCGGCAGGGCTTCTTTGACAATTTTAGACGGCATACGGGTTGATTATTATGGTACACTGACTCCTTTAAACCAGATGGCAACTCTCGCTGTCCCTGAAAGCCGCTTGATTACTATTCAACCATGGGATGTATCTGTTATCAAAGAAATTGAAAAGGCTATATTAAAATCGGATTTGGGTCTTACGCCATCGAATGATGGTAAAATTATCCGCATATCGATTCCTCCTCTTACGGAAGAAAGACGGAAAGAACTTGTAAAAGTCATAAATAAAATGAGCGAAGATCATAAAATCGCTGTACGTAATATAAGGCGCGATTCAAACGAACTTTTAAAAGGCCTTAAAAAGGATGGTGATATTTCAGAAGACGACGCGTTCAAGGCCCAGGACCAAGTCCAGAAAATTACAGACGAAAATATCAATTTAATTGACGATGTAAATAAAGAGAAAGAGAAAGAGATCCTTGAATTCTAGCAAATCTTCCTCTATCCATAAAGATCTTAATATTGCAAAGCTTCCCTCACATATTGCCATTATTATGGATGGAAACGGACGCTGGGCAAAAAAACGTCTGCTTAACCGTATTAAAGGACATGAAAAGGGCGTAGAAACGGTTCGGACGGTTGTTAGAGCTTCCAGAGAAATTGGAATATCCCACCTTACACTGTATGCTTTTTCTACTGAAAACTGGCAACGACCAAAAAACGAGGTCAATGCCCTTATGGCCATCCTTGTAAAGTTTCTTAAGTCAGAAAAGCAAGAGATGATGGATAAGAATATTCGGCTTAATGCTATCGGGCAGATAGAACGACTGCACGAAGATGTTCGGCAAGAGCTGGATAAAATAATGGTACTGACAAAAAAAAATAGTGGAATGCAGTTAAATCTTGCACTTAGCTATGGCGGACGTTGGGATATTGTACAAATGGTCCGCCGGATTGCTCTGAAAGTAAAAGACGGTCAGATAGATGCTGATTTGATAACACCTGAAATAGTATCAAAACATCTTTGTACGGATTTAATTCCTGACCCTGATTTACTGATTCGTACAAGCGGAGAAATGCGTATAAGCAATTTTCTGCTGTGGCAAATTGCCTATACGGAAATCTATGTTACTGATACTTTGTGGCCGGACTTTACGAAAGATGAATTTTTATCTATTATCAAAACCTATCAACAGCGTGAACGCAGATTCGGCGGGGTAGGGGTATGAGCTATCAACTATTATTATGCACTTAAAACGCTGGATAACAGGAATTATTGCACTTCCCTTTCTCATTTTTTTTATTACTATGGGAGGTGCTTATTTTGTCGTTTTGATCGGAGTCGTATGTCTGCTGGCCATGTGGGAATATTTCCGTATTGTTTCAGATGCTGAAGGAAAGGTTGTATCTGTTATTATGATTGTCGGCGTTTTGGTCGGAGCTTTGATTATCCTCGCCGCTTCAGGCAGCTCTTTTAATCTTATTTCAGGAATTATTGCATTAAACATGATTATTTGTGGCCTGATTTCTATTCCGCAGTATAAAAACAATCCTCTTATACTTGAAACAATTAAAAAGCAGCTTCAGGGAATTATCTATATTCCGCTTTTGCTTTCCTTTCTGATTTTAATAAGAAACGAGCCGCACGGCATGATATGGATATTTCTTATTTTGGCTGTAATATTTGCCGGAGACACAAGTGCATATTATTGTGGTTCTTACCTGGGGCGACATAAGCTTTGTCCGGCTGTGAGCCCGGGAAAGACAATTGAAGGATCTATCGGCGGACTGACTGCAAACCTGCTTGTCGGTTCAGTTGTGAAGTTATTTTTCCTTCCTGAACTGCCATGGGCGCAGAGCCTGTTCTTATTTCTTGTCATGGGGATTGCAGGGCAGGCAGGTGATTTGTTTGAATCTATGCTTAAGAGGTCATCTAAAGTAAAGGATTCAGGCGGTCTGCTTCCAGGCCACGGTGGTTTTCTGGATCGTATTGATGCACTCTTATTCGCAGCTCCTGTTGCCTATTTATTTAAGAATTACATTATATAATTGATGATCGACAATCAACAATAATAAATCCAATGAAAAACCTTTCCATACTCGGCTCTACAGGTTCCATAGGCGAAAATGCTATAAAGATCGTAGAACAATTTCCTGAGCGGTTTAAAATTAAAGCCCTTGCGGCAAAAAAAAACGTTGCTCTGCTTGCCAGACAGATCGATCATTTCAGCCCTGAACTTGCAGTTGTTTTTGATGAAGAAAATGCTGCTGAACTGAAAAAGCTTATTGCCGGAACAGGTGTCGAGATAATGCACGGTGTGGCTGGATACAATGCTGCAGCAACACTATCAGGGGTCGACATGGTTGTTACTGCCATGGTAGGTGCGGCAGGGTTGCTGCCGACACTGGCCGCCATAGATGCAGGAAAAGATATCGCCCTTGCAAATAAAGAAACACTTGTCATGGCAGGGGAGATTGTTGTAAAAAAGGCATCTGAAAAAGGCGTAAAGATACTCCCCATTGACAGCGAACACAGCGCAATATTTCAATGTATTGCCGGAAGCCGTATGGAAGATTTAGACAGGATATTTCTTACCGGGTCGGGAGGTCCCTTTTTAAACCGGCCGGTAGAAGAATTTGCCGAAATAAAACCGGAAGATGCGTTGAATCATCCCATTTGGCAGATGGGCAGAAAGATAAGTATCGATTCTGCAACCATGATGAATAAAGGGCTGGAGGTTTTAGAAGCTAAAAGCCTTTTTGGAGTTTCACACCATAGAATCGAAGTTTTAATTCAACCTCAGAGTATGATTCACTCCATGGTTTCATTTAAGGACGGATCAGTAATGGCTCAGCTCGGAATTCCTGATATGAAAGGGGCTATCGCATATGCCATGTCGTATCCTGAGCGGCTTCCTTTAGACCAGGGGCTACCTGATTTTGCAGGTATCGGGGCTTTAACTTTTCAAAAGCCGGATTTTGATAAATTTCCGTGCCTTGCTTTGGCCTATTCCGCGTGTAAAACAGGAGAGACCTTGCCTGCGGTATTAAATGCCGCAAATGAAGAAGCTGTAAATGCTTTTTTAAACCGACGTGTATCATTTACAAAAATTCATGAAATAATAGCCGAAACAATGAATCACCACAAAGTTGTCACAAATCCGACTCTTTCAGATATTATTGAAGCGGATCAGTGGGCGAGGAAGATAGCTGGTGAGCTGATATAGGAGCTATATTAACCTTATGGCTTTACTTATGAGTTCTTATATAAAAAGCTTTTTCTCTTGTCTTTAGCAATTGTTACGGGTTACGAGTTACGGGGTACGGGTTTCGAGGTGCGGGGTATGAAGAATTATTTCCGATTAACAACACGCAACTTGCAATCCGTAACCATACAGTAATCACCAAAAATATAACTTTTAAAAAACCGCATTGCGTGCAGCACTTAACGTTGTTGCAGGATTAATCATGACTACAAACTTATTTGCATTTATCATTGTTCTGGGCGTCCTTATTTTTTTTCACGAACTGGGTCATTTTCTTGTCGCACGGTTATTTGGTGTTGGCGTTGAAAAATTTTCATTAGGATTTGGGCCCAGAGTTTTTGGAAAAAAAATCGGCATCACGGATTATCGCGTATCAGCCATTCCTCTTGGGGGATATGTTAAGATGGTGGGCGAAGAGCCTGATGCCGAAATTGATCCCAAGGATAT
>JASJGP010000317.1:0-2701 GCA_033791485.1 Desulfobacterales bacterium
GCTTTATTTTCTGCTGTTTGGCGGTCTGGCGCATAACCTACACCTGTCATATAAAAAGAAGCAGGGTATTCACTGCTTTCTCCGTCCACCCAGTCAGGCCGATTCCCTTTCTTAGTCCGAACAGGCGGCTTTGGTTTTACTTCATGTTTCTGTGAAGGACTTTCTTCTTTATTTTCTTTAAAAGAAGACGGTCTTCTTTGCCCTGTCTCATGAGCTGATAAATCATCAAATGACCGGTTGGCTCTTCCTTGTATTTCTTCCGTTGAAATCCTTGTCTGCTGTTTATCAGCGACGCAGCCTGTTAATATCAGAACCGGAATTGCAAGCAATATAATTGCTATTTTAAATTGTATCCAAAACTGATTCATATCAATCCTCTTTGTTTTAACTTAAAAGCTTATAGATTAATTCAGCGTTCTGTATGTGAAAAACCTTTTTTCTCCCCTTTCAACGGTAAAGCGCTCAATTTCTCTTGAGGTAATTGTGGCTCCGGACGCATTGACGAAAATTATTCTTCCCTCATACTCTCCGGGCTGAACCGCTATTTTGCCTACTCTGATTTCAGCGGGCAATAACCTCCAGTGACGAATATCCGCCTGTTCTGTTGCGGTGCTGGTAATGTTTCCTGCAACCTGTACCAGCAAACCCGCCAGTTTTCCTTCCTTTTCTTTAACTTTTTTTGAGGCTACCTTTGTTGCAAGGTATTTGGTTGTTGCTCTGGCAATGGCTTTAGCTTTGATTCTACCGATTCGATTTTCAAGGTTCTTAACAGCGATGGAACCTATATTTTCCATTAAGAAGGTCGAAAACTCGTAAGATACCCCGGATGTGACATTTTTCAGTGTAGTAACACTACGGACAATCTGATAGTATCTTTTCTTAAATTTTGGGTGAGCTATTTTTACAATATATCCGTCCGGCAGCGGGACTATCCAGCGGTTTTCAACTTTTTCAGGTCCTAAACCGTTATAGTGAATAAGATAGATTTCGGCCATTGCTTTTTTTTTGGCCGGTGCTATGAAAGTTACACCCGAATATTGCCCCTGTATTTCCGTTAGCTCTTCTATAAAATCCATTGCTTTAGCGGAAGAAAGAAGGTTTTCAATTAATAAAACCGGCGGGGAAACGCCATAATTTTGCCGGTAGTCTGTCCGGTATATTTCTTCCGCTTTTCTGTAAGATATAAATGCGTCATTGTCCTCTCCGTCGGCCTCGTACAGGACCCCCATAAGAAATCGAATAAAAGCGTCTTCTTTATAAACGTTTTTTTTATCTTTTGAGTAACGGCTGTTTATAATGTTTAACTTGTTATCTACTTTTCTGGCCTCCACAAGAGCTTCATCCCTAAGACCCAGTCCAGCATAGTTTAAGGCCATGAAAAGATTGACCATGGCACTCTCAAAGTCTTCTCCTCTGTACGGTATCGTGTTATCATTGATTAAGAAAGAAGCTGTCTGTTTTGAAATTGATCGGGTATACAGATCATCCATAATCTGTTCCGCCCTGGAAAAACTTTTATTACTTTCCTTATAGCGTAAAGCAAAATGGGCAAGGATTCCTTCTTCCATATAGTAAAGAGCTGCATTTCGCTTAGGATAAGCATCTTTATTGTCTTTAATAACTTTTAGTGCCTGCTCATAATTTTGATTGGAAAGATGCTGGTTGATGACAGGATAATGCTTGACTTTAGCAGCGCATGAAAAAACCATAGCACCGGAGAGCAACAGCAGCAAAAGACGCAAAAATTTTCTTTTAGTTGTTTGTGCCGATAAAATCATTTTAGCATCCTACCATTTCACATTTTTCTTTTTAATCAGTTTTTTAATTTTCTTTTCTCCGATCCATACCTTAATGTTGGATGCAAGATTTATCAGTTCAAGATTGGTCTGATAATACATTACAGCCTTTTTGCCAATATCGTCCCGAATTGTATTAATAACTCCTATCAGCATGAAATCTGCACCCGTCTCCTGGCCCGGGCCTTTCATGGTTTCATCCGAAGCATGTTTGGCCATATCCTTGCGTTCTTCGCGTATTCCTTCCCTTTCTCCCTTTGATGCCACGAATTGAACCTGCCCCGAATTGATTAAAGCCCTTTCCAGATTTTTAACAAATGTTTGAACATTGATATGTTCATGGCTTCTGTTTTTAACACGGCCAACTATAACCGTGGGGATCTCTCCTCCATGTTTTATTTTGTATCTTTCCAGCCATGACCGGTTGAGACAATCCTGTATCATTTCTTCAGATACCATTCTCGAATCGGCATCATTCCAGCGCCCGCTAAGGTCAATGGTTGTATCCACAGCTTTGCGTTCAACAACCGGTCCTGAGGCACAGCCTGCCATTAAGAGGGTTATTGTTAAAAATAAAATTGTTGTTGTCGTTTGATGACGCTTCATTTTTCCTCCTTATACACCATTTTTCAAAGGTCGCTTTTAATTTCGCTATTAATCGGAATTTTTAATTTTTTCCAGGCACCCTGTCCGGAAAATTATATTTAAATAAGACTTTTGTGTCAATCCAATTTGGTTAATAATAATATTTGTTTAAATTTCATAGAGTTATAAAGAACTATGGATTTTCATGCAAAAAGTCCGATTTGGACGGTTTCGTAAAAAGTTCAAATTCAAGGCGTGCAAGTTTTGTAATCATGAGGCGTACTTATGGTACGTTGAATGATTACGAAATGCAGCACAAC
>JASJGP010000318.1:0-4865 GCA_033791485.1 Desulfobacterales bacterium
TTCATTTTTATGTCAAACTGTATTAATTTAGTCTATTAAAAATATGCGAAAATGAGCATTCAGGTTATCCGGTTTTAAGCCGGGTCGCTGTTTGAAGGTGTTAGTAAGCGCTAAGAAAGAACAACAAACAAGCACATTTTATGTGTAAGGTAAAAAATATGTTCGTTTAGCAAGCTTTTTATAAAAGGATTGCACCTGTTCTTTCTTTACGCTTACTTATGCCTGAGTTCGACACGTCCTGAAATCGGATTATCTGAATGCGGCTTTTTATAACAGTAAAACGTTACGTCAAACTAAATTTAGGCTTCTATGTTATGCAAATATTCAAGAATGGGCCCACCTGGGATCGAACCAGGGACCTACCGGTTATGAGCCGGTGGCTCTGCCAGCTGAGCTATGGGCCCTCATCTAAAGAGTTTATTAAATAACTTTAAAATTGAATTTTGTCAAGCATCAGGTTTCAAGGAAATTTTTCAGTTTCCTGCTTCTGGTCGGGTGCCTTAGTTTTCTTAATGCTTTTGCTTCAATCTGCCTGATTCGTTCCCTTGTTACCGCAAAATCCTGCCCTACCTCTTCAAGTGTGTGGTCCGCCTTTTCTCCTATACCGAAACGCATTCGCAGAACTTTTTCCTCACGCGGAGTCAAGGTGGCAAGCACCTTTCTAGTTTGTTCAGCAAGGTTCAGGTTTACAGCAGCATCCGATGGAAGTGTAATTTTTTTGTCTTCTATAAAATCACCAAGGTGGCTGTCTTCTTCCTCACCAATAGGCGTCTCAAGAGAGATGGGTTCTCTGGCAATCTTTAAAACCTTTCGAACCTTTTCAAGGGGGATCTCCATTTTTTCAGCTATTTCTTCAGGCGTCGGCTCTCTTCCCTGCTCCTGCACCAGGTATCTTGATGTTCTAATGAGTTTATTAATCGTTTCAATCATATGAACTGGAATTCGTATTGTCCTTGCCTGGTCGGCAATCGCCCGTGTAATAGCCTGCCGTATCCACCATGTAGCATAAGTACTAAATTTATAGCCGCGCCTGTACTCAAATTTATCGACTGCTTTCATCAGGCCAATATTTCCTTCCTGAATCAAATCCAGGAACTGGAGGCCTCTGTTAGTATATTTTTTTGCGATACTAACCACAAGGCGCAAATTTGCCTTTGTTAATTCTCTTTTTGCCAATTTTGCTTTATGACGTCCTTCTTCAACACATGTTATTATCCTTTTCAATATTCTGCTTTTAGCTTTAATCAACCTTTCCTGTTTAATAATATGTTCCTGGCTTTTTTTTATCTCTTCGTAAAGTGCAGTAACCTCATCTCTTTTTAAATCACATTTATTACAGGCCCACTTTATAAATTTCGTCTTGGTCGACATATTTTCACGCAGCACTTTAACAGGCGAGCTTAGCATTTCAGAACATTTTGAAATCTTCTGGTTCATAAAATCAAACCATTCTATCTGCTCTCTAATAAGCTGCTCAATTTTATCTATCACCCCTCCTTCCAAACGCCAGGCTTTAAGGTATTCGAATATTTTGTTATTCCTTCTGTTAATTGACCTTCTTATCCTGCGTTGTTCATCAGGGCTGATTCTATGCGAAAAAAGTTTTTCGCGAAGATTAAGATTTTCCTCATCTATCTTTTTAATACATATTATTGTAGTTAAAAACCTCTCAGTCTGCATCACATCATCAATATAAGTATCACCCTCATCAACATCCCTTAGTACATACTTTGACCGAAGTGCACCCTGTTCAATATGCCCTCCAAGGTTTATTATGCTTTCTATACATATTGTAGTATCAATAAGTGATCTTAAAACCTCCTGTTCACCTGCTTCTATCTTTTTGGCTATAACAACCTCACCCTCTCGAGTCAGAAGCGTAACGAGACCCATTTCACGCAAATACATTTTTACGGGATCTGTTACTGTGCCAAACACCGACACAGTCTTAACTTCCTTTACTTTAGCTTTTTTGGCCGCAATTGATTTTAGATGCTTTTTTTCATCAATAATTTTAATATTATATTTACCTAATGCAATAAATGCTTCATCAATTTGTTCCGTAGAAAGCATGTAACCATTCATAACTTCATTAATTTCTTCATAAGTTAAATACCCTTGCTTCTTTGCCTTTGTAACCAGCTTCTTTAACTCTTTTTGGGGGAAATTTTTTAATTTTTTCTCTTTGGTCTTATTTATTGGTTTCTTCCTTCCGATATTTTTTAAGCTTTTTGTTTTTGAAGCGCTTCTTTTTGCTTCAGCACTTTTTGGGATATTTTGATTTTTTTTCTTTATTGTAGCTTTTTTTCTTGCCATCAATTTTATGCCTCCTGCTTATGCCTCCCGAATACCCCGGTTCTGTAATGCTATTTTTTCCTTCTGCCGTAGAACAGCCATGTTCTGTTTCTCACTTAAAAGCTTTAGCAACAGTTCTTGATCATTTTTCTTCTCAGCTTCTCTTATCTGCTTTTCTATAAAGCTTTTATTACGACTGTTCCGTCTGATCTCGATAAATTGTGTTATCAATTTAATGCAGCCTTCAAACTGCCATGATTCTTCTTCTAAGGCCAGAGCAGCAATAATCCTTCTTTTGCCTTTATCATCGATCAAATTCATAATCTCTGATACATTTATGTCATTTACAATTTTATTCCCAACATCAACACCTGGACTATTGCTGCCGTTTTTATCCGTATAGACTAATATGTTTTTACCAATTGATTTCAAGGTATCATTTTCAAAATATTCAAGTATATTTCGTTTATTTAATTCAGGTAATATTTCAGGATATTGAAGCATCATAGCAATTATCTGTCGTTCTATCCGGCTCTCTTTTTTATTAAGCTCCCTTCCTTGAGACACACCCATAACATCTTTTTTGTGTAATTGGTCTGAAGAAACTGTGCATACCTCCCTCACTTTTTCCAAAATCGCAGATTCATCAATGCCCAGCTTTTCTGCGAGTTCCTTAACGTATAAAGATCTTGCCACGCTGTCATTAATGGCCGACAAAGGCTTTTTCATATCTGAAATGATTTGAATTTTACCTTCAATGGAGTTCCCGTGTTTCTTTTCGGCATAATCAATCAGAAAAGCCATAATACTCTTTGCCCTTGAGCATTCATCCATAAAAGATTTTTGACCGAATTTAAACAGATATGAATCCGGATCATATCCGTCGGGCAATACCATAATTTTTGCATCCACATATCCCTTGTCAAATTTTTCAATACTCCGATACGCAGCTTTTAAACCAGCATCATCCGAATCATATACAAGAATAACTTTACCTGTTTTTCCAATATATCCTCGAAGAATTAGTACATGATCGGCCGTCAGTGATGTTCCGAGAGTTGCAACAGAGTTTATAATGTTGTGCTGATGAAGTGCCAATAAGTCGAAATAACCTTCAACAATGAAAACTGTTTTGGACTCCCTTAACTTATCTTTTGCCCTGTTAAGACCATATAGTGAACTACTCTTATTATAAACAGGTGTCTCAGGAGAATTTAAATATTTTGCATTTTTTGGATCGGAATCGTCCATTACACGCCCGCCAAAACCAATTACCTGCGAGCTTATGTTAAATATCGGAAAAATTATACGGGCTCTGAAACGATCATAAAAACCGCTGCCTTTTTTTCTTGGAATAATCAAACCGCTCTTTTCAAGCAGTGCCGGAGATATCTTTTTTTTAATAAAATAACTGGTAAGATTATCCCAGCCTTCCGGTGCGTATCCAAGGGCAAAACCTTTAATAATATCTTGATTAATCTTCCGTTTTTTCAGGTATTCTTTTGGATTTTTTTCTGTAGCACTGTTAGATAATATATTGCAGAAATAGTCCATTGCCTGCCTGTTAACATCAAGCAGTTCTTCCCTTTGGCTTATTTTTCTTTTCTGACCTTGTGATAATTTTTGAGCAGGTATATGAATACCGCACTTCGCTGCTATCATTCTAACAGCTTCAGGAAACGATATTCCTTCATTTTTCATAATGAAAGTAAAAACATTTCCTCCAGCCTGACACCCAAAACAATGAAATATCTTTTTTTCTGGGCTTACTGTAAAGGACGGAGTTTTTTCCGAATGGAAAGGGCAAAGCCCAATATAATTCTTTCCAGTTTTCTTTAAAGTAACGACATCTGATATTATATCAACTATATCAACTGTATTTTTTATTTCAGTAATTTTATCTTCAGAAATATAAATTGCCAAAAAGAGCAACCTCCATATCTTTTAAACTCAGGAGACCGACAATATCGGAAGGAACTTAAATGGAATGAAATATACTATAAACAGTCTTTGGTAAACCTAAAATCTAATTACTATTGCAGCTTCTGTCAAGAATATTTATTGAAATAATTCTATAATGTTACGCTCTAAGCTTATCAGTATTATTTGATATTATTTGTCAACTCTATCGCTTCTTTTAAATTCAGATTTCCGCTGTATAATGCTCTTCCTGTAATGATACCGGTCACACCGAATTTTTTAAGTTGAATCAGCTTTTTAATATCCTCAATGGTTGATACACCACCAGATGCGACCACCGGTATAGAAACATTCTCTGCAATAATCATTGTTTCTTTTATGTTTGGGCCGGTCTGCATTCCGTCTCTGTAAATATCAGTAAAATTTATTGCCGCAACACCACAATCTTCAAATTGTTTTGCCAGATCAACAGCCTTAATGTTTGTGGTTTCAGTCCACCCTTCAGTGGCCCTTCTGCTTGATCGCGCCGGTGGGACAGGAGCGAATCACGGGACAAGTATGATTCTGGGGACAGAAATCTTCGCTGACCTGGATCATGAGGCCTCCATGCCGCCCAAGAGCCATCGCCCCCTTCAGGTGTGGCAATGTGA
>JASJGP010000319.1:0-4913 GCA_033791485.1 Desulfobacterales bacterium
GACCATGGCATGTTTGACATTGTGATTATACGGGAACCCGGGAGGCCCTGTGTTTCTTTCAGAGTAATGAGAGTATGCCGGACAACTGAAGAGGGAGGAAGGCAAATAAAGCACAGGGAATCGGATAGTCTCGTAGTACCGATGAAGGCGGGTAATGCTACTGGAGGAAAGGAGGCTAGACATGAAAGCGTGGTGTGAGGCAACACAGTCCGTTCTCAGAAGCGGGGTACCTGTGACAACGAAATTTCATCACATAGCAAGAAAGGCCTGTAACGAGCCAGGGTTCAAGTTCACCAGTTTATTTCACCTGATGAACAAGGGGCTTTTGCGGGGATGCTTTCAGCAACTGCGGAAGGATGCAGCTGCCGGCATCGACAGAATGACCAAGGAGATGTACGCCGAAAATCTGGAGCATAATCTGACCGATCTGGTAGAGCGGTTGCACCGGATGGCGTACATTCCACAACCCGTCAGGCGGAAGTATATCCCAAAGCCTGGCAGTGCCAAACTACGTCCCTTAGGAATACCGAGTTTTGAAGACAAACTTGTCCAGGCAGGTCTTGTGCGGATACTGGAGTCGATCTATGAGCAGGACTTCATAGAAGACTCTTATGGATTCAGACCGGGCCGAAGCTGTCACGATGCTCTCAGGGCATTAAGTGTGACGGTGGAGTTCAAGCCTATCAACCACATTGTCGAGGCGGATATCAAAGGGTTCTTTGACAATGTAAACCAGGAATGGTTGTTAAAGTTCCTGGCACATCGGGTTGGGGATAAGCGTATTCAACGCATTGTGAAACGTATTCTTAGGGCAGGGGTGTCCGAGGATGGGAGCGTAACGGTTAGCGATAATGGCACTCCGCAAGGTGGTGTGATATCGCCGCTGTTAGCGAACATCTATCTCCATTATGCTCTAGATATCTGGTTTGAAAGAATCTACCGAAGAAGCTGCCGCGGTTATGCCCTTCTGATTCGTTATGCTGACGACTTTGTCGTCTGTTTTCAGTACAAAGCTGACGCGGAGCGATTCCGGCGTGAGCTTGTGCAGCGATTGGGGAAGTTTAACCTCGAGGTAGAGCCGACGAAGACCAAGTCGATAGAGTTTGGCCAATTTGCCTTTCAAAATGCTGCAAAAAGAGGGTCTAAACCAGAGACGTTTGATTTCCTTGGTTTTACCCATTACTGCAGCACAAAACGAAATGGCACGGGATTTCGGATGAAGCGGGTAACATCGTGCAAGAAATTTGCCGCCAAACTGAGAATCTTTAAAGAGTGGCTGAGAAGTTCCAGAAACTGGAAAACAGAAAAGATCTGGAACATAGCCGCTTCCAAGTTGCAGGGCCATTTTAACTACTACGGAGTAACGGACAATTACCGGGGGATCCTCCGTTTTGATTACCAGGTAAAACGACTGTTATTCAAGTGGCTGAATCGTAGAGGGAAAAGAGGTTGCCTGACTTGGAATAGGTTCAGAGTGATGTTACGGCGATTTCCGCTACCGAACCCACGCATCAAGGTCAGTATGTTCGTAAAACCTGTGATTTCATGTGAGGAGCCGTGTGCGTAAATAGCGCAAGCACGGTTCTGAGAGGGGCCGGTGACAATAATATGATCAGATCGAAGTAGCAGGCACGTAGTAGCCGCGTGCGGCGAGGCGTCAAATGAAAGACGAGCTATGGGAGTTTTTGTATTAGAGGAACCGGTCTACTCGACCTTGCAGGTTTGCTTAAATGGTTAACATTGCCAATAATAGTCTCTGCCATTGCAATGACGTGCATCCCAGTAAACTTGCAGTAGACACCCTACGTTTTTGAATTGATAAAAAATTCAGATCTTCATCATGGCAATCTTTAACGTTGAACATCTACGGCTCGCCCGTAGCATGTTCGTTGTTGAGATAAAATCCTTCAAAGCCCCATTTTACCCCCAAAAGTGCTGCTTAAGGGTGTTTTGGGAGTATTTCCAAGGTAATTCTCCCTATTTTCAGAAAGTTAGCTCGGTCTGACCTGCCCTTTGCTTTTCGAAAGGTTTTCCCTATCCAATGGTTACCGGATTGAAAAGCGGATAAGCATGGGCAAGCAATTGCCTGAAAATATCGGGAAGCCGGGATCGCCGGTTTGAGGAGGCGAGGCCGGTGTAGCACAGCCATACCGGACGGGCGGGGAGTTAAGGCGGTTTGATACCGGATGTTTCCAACTATAACTTGGCTCTTACCTCCTTTAAAGCCTTTTTAATCTTTTTTGTTCTTGGATGTTTCATGGCTATGGAGTTTTTCCCTATACTGTTTAAGACCGCTTCATAAAATTCAACGGCCTTTGCGTAATTGCCCAATGCATGCCATGCCAAACCAAGATTGCCCTTGATGATTGAAGTACTGGGGTGCAGGGGGCCGTGTGTTTTCAAATCCGACGCCAGCGCCTTTTCAAGGTACTCAATGGCTTTTTCATGTTTACCCAATGAATTCAATGCTGCGCCTATGCTGTTCCAGTTTCTTGCAACATCGGGATGGTCGGATCCGAATTCTTTTAAATTGGAAGCCAGTGCTTTTTCATAATAATCAATGGCTTTCCCGTATTTGTCCGATGCATCCCATGCCAAACCGAGATTGTTCCAAACGGCAGCGACTCTTGGGTGTTCAGGCCCGAAAGTATTCAAATCCGATTTCAGGGCCTTTTCAAGATACCCGATGGCTTTTTCATGTTTACCCGATGAAATCAGTGTTGTACCGAGATTGTTCCAATCTCTTGCGACATCAGGGTGTTCAGGCCCTAACGTTTTTAAATCTGAAGCCAGTACCTTTTCATAATATTCAACGGCTTTCTCCAACTTTCCTAATGATCTAAAATGCGAGGCAAGTTTATTCCAGTAATTTACAATGTCTGGATATTCGGATCTGACGGCTTTTGGATTGGACTCCAATGCTTTTTCATAATCTCGGATGGCTTTTTCATACTTTTCCAAAACCGTATTGGCTTTCTCCCAGCTACGGAAAGCATCCCATCCTATAACGTACTTTTTAAAGGATGTTGAAATAGAGTCCGGCTCATGTTTGGTTGTTTTCCCTAGTGACGACATTACATAGTAATGATACTCAAGTAATTTTTCATACTTGCCTATTGTTATTAAAATGCTGCCTAACTCATTCCAATAAAGACTGTTCTCAGGATCATATTCGGCAGCCTTCTGGAAATTAGATTTCGCTTCGGAATATTTTAGCTGCAAGCTGTAAATCAATCCCAGTTCGTACGCGATCTTGCCCAATTCTTTATCCGTCAGGTCTGTTTTAGCCAATACTTTCCTGTTTGCTTTTTCTAATACCTTCTCCACACCTTCAAGATCACCGGAAAGCAGTTTTTTCTTAGCTATTGAAGCAAATTCATCATCTTTTGAATAACCGTCTAACAGTGTGAGTAACTTTTTACAATTCTCTTTCCATCTGGCAACAGCTTCATCTTTTTCACCAAGATCTTCGGAAAATTGATTTAAAACATTTGCCGGGAGTTCAATAGGATCTTTTATATATTTCGGTTTAGTATAAAAGGTTAAAGTCGGCTGGATAAGTTATGAAACTATTAAAATCGAAGTTCCTGCGCGCAAAATAAATTTTGGATTTTGTTCGTTTTTTGGTTTTGATTTTTCATACCTGTGCATCACGATGGTCGCCACACCAACGGCAAGGGACAATACATAAGCAATGATTGATAAAATTGTCATTTGGATACCTATCTGTAGCGGCCCGCAATGATAAACGTCAGGACCCGCAATCAAGCCAGATCTGGGCCCACATTATTTGACAATAAGAAGAGGCTCGGACCCACATTAAGTGAGAATAAGGTAGAGCCACTTCTACCTTCGAAACACTCGACAGTTGTCAGGAACCATCTCTACCGAGAAAAAGGCTGTTTGGGCTTGATTCGGATGGTTGGAGGAAAGTACTATCGTGCATAGTACTGTTGAAAAATGGGGCATCTTCCGTTTTGATAATCTGGAAACATCCGGGACACTAAAATTCTTTTTTCTTGCCAGGCATTCCTGAGCAATGTTCGGATTTTGAAGGGTCAAAAATATCTTTTTGTGTTGCTAGGTTCTGGGGACAGTTGATTGATTCGATTCACAGTAGTAGTTTTAAGCTGAGTGACGCTATAGATAATAAAACCTTAGATCTGCCAATATTAGTAATGTGGTCCAGCGGCATGGGTTTTTCCAGATAAAAATCGCCGAAATTCTACCAGTCCGATCATATAGCACCATCATCGACCCTCTTCCTGGCAAGCTGAATGCTCTTACATTTCAGCATGGGGGCGAAAAATCCGAACCTAGCTTTTTTTTTGGGTGATGACCTGAAACGTTGAAAGCTGCCTTTTTATATTTTTGCTTTTGCATTTCGGACAAACAAATTTTTTCTTTTCATACTCGGCAAATGCCAAGATCAAGGAAAATTTACGATCGCATTCTTCACATATGAATTCGTATACGGGCATTGCTAGTCTCCTTTTCAAGAAGTTGGACCTTGTGCCTTACTAACCTCTGCACATGATGTTTCAGTTGTCTTTATACGAAAGTCGATGTGGTGAGCGAGTCCGACCATGCCTATCCCCTGCTTCTCAGTCTATGGTGAATCACATAAAATCAAGTATTCAATGCCTATCTTCCAGGAAAAGCCCCCCCCTGGTTATCCGATTATGCTTGTTCGAAATACACAAACCTTGCCTTCCCTGACATTGAGCAGTGTTACATTAAAACTATGTATATGATTCAATATTTTAGCCAGAACCGAATGTGAAATTCAATTCGCCAGGAACTATTTCAGCTTCTGGATGATAGCTGAGTATCATTCTATTACCAAGCATCCGTGCTAGCCTTCTGTAGAACTCCATCCCATTTGTTGGGTCTGCTTCGGTCACTTCTTGAAC
>JASJGP010000320.1:0-6727 GCA_033791485.1 Desulfobacterales bacterium
TCGCCCTGATCACGCACATCTGCAGCACCTGTGAACGCTTACAGAACACAGATTGTGCAACTTTTTTTTTCGAACGGGCGTAAACGGGTATTTTTTTTCTTTCCATGCTATTTTATTTCATTCTATTCGACATTCTGAACCTGCTCTCTTATCTTTTCAAGTTCCGACTTAACATCAACAACGATATGGGATATATGTGCCTTTTCTGTTTTAGAACCCATTGTGTTAAATTCACGGTTAAGTTCCTGTAGCAGGAAATTGAGCTTCCGGCCTGAAGATTCCTCTGAATTTGCAATATCGCGAAACTGCTTTAAATGGCTTTCTGCCCTGACAATTTCTTCGGAAATATCACTTTTATCAGCTAAAAAAGCAGCTTCCTGTGCAATCCGTCCTGGTTCTATCTCCACTATGCCTTTTGTTAAAGAAGCAATTCGTTCTTTAAGACGCTGCTGGTAATGAGCTAAAAGATCACAAGATTTATCTTTAATTTGAGTTAGGCAATTTTCAATATATTCGAGCCGTTTTGCGATATCCGCGGCAATAAAATTTCCTTCCTTGCTCCGCATTTTATTTAAGTCGTCTATGGCTTCTACAAGACATTCTTTTACAACAAACCAGCAGGCATCAATGTCCCTTTCTGCTTCTTCCTGTATGATAATACCACTTGTTGCTGCCAGAAGGTCTAAAGAAACTTCAGTTTTAATGTCGCATAAATCTTTTAGTTTCATCAGGACTTCATGGTATGCCTTTGCTCTTTCTGCATTGACATCAAATGCAAGTGTTTCATCTAAATTGCCTTTAATCTGAACATTAACTTCAATGCGCCCCCTATTCACCTTTTCGGATATCATGCCTTTTATTCTGTCCTCCAAAAGAAGATATCCACGAGAAACTCGCATGGCAATATCAAGATACCTGCTGTTATATGAACGTATTTCGATTGTTGTTGAAAAGTTATCTGTTGTCTTTTCCGCACTGGAAAATGCGGTCATGCTTTTTATCATTTTTTTTATTCCTGTGTATTTTTGATGGTATCGTAAAAAGTCTTTTTTCATCACTGAGCTCAGAGATAAAACAGCAAATATCTTGTTTTATTAGTTATTTAGCTCTGTGAACTCCGTAGTCTCTGTGGTAAATTCAACTATTTACAAAACCATATTCTTTAAATCAGCAACATATTTTTTTCGTACCTGTCTGAGAAATGATAGCATTTTCTTGTTGGAATAATCCGGATATGTCCACGGCAGCTTTTTAAACTCACCTTTTGTATAAATCAGGGTCAAATCAGCATAAATTTTCTTGCCAATATAAATTCTATGAGCAAAATTCTTTCCTGTTGCAAGAACGAACCGTTCCTGCAGCATATACCCAGGATCAATATTTGCCAGACGTTTCTCTTCCCTGGAATAATTTGACTCTATCTCATTGGTTAGGGTTTTTATATCAGCAAGTGAACTTTGCTTTATTAACTCTTTAAATGTCAGCATCCTCCTGAATAAAGGAGCATTCATTTCAGGTTCATAATAATCGGTATAGTCAAATGGAAACCATTGACTCACCATGTCAACAGAGCCGAATGCCTTGATAAGTTCAGCAGGTATTTTTTCAATAAGGCGCTTTTCTTTCATGAAAAGACCTATAACCAGCTTTGCCGGTTTGGGCTCTTTTGGAAGACTCATTTCTCAATGGGCGTTGCTTCATCAATAAGCATAATCGGAATATCATCTTTTATCTCGTACAGCAGTTTGCAATTATCACAAATAAGCCCATCTTGTGAATCATTTAAATAAATATCCCCCTTACACTTCGGGCATGCCAGAATATCCAAAAGTTCTTTTTTTATTGTCATTATACTATACTCTCCCTTATTAATTATTTGCCTGTTAATTATTTCTTTTAATTTGAAGCCATCTGGAAATCTCACTTTTAATGGTTTTATCCATTTCTATAAATGATATCGCTACGCCTATATCATATTGCTCTGAGGCAAAGGCCTCCACACGAACGACAGTTCCGATAATAAATAAAGGCTTATTATGGTTGTGAGGTATATGGAGTTGTATTTTAGTTCCAATGGGAAGTGCATATTTATTTTCAAAAAGAATACCTCCAAAACAGATATTTTTCCCTTTGCCTGTTTGTGTCAGTGTATTATCAAACCCAAGTTCTCTGACCTTAACTTCATGGTCAATCTCAATACGCATATAACGCCGTTTATCTCGTGAAAAAAAGGAAATATTGTTTTTACCTGAACCCTTGGCTCTATAAAGCGCATTGTCTGCACATTTCAACAAACTTTCCGCATCAGTAGCATTTTCAGGAAATGAAGCGAGCCCTCCGCTTATTGTTAGCCTGACAGTGTGTCCCTTGAAATCGATTCTCATTTCTTCAACTCTCTGACGAATCCTTTCTCCTAACACAAGAGAATCAACCTTGTATGTTTCAGGCATTATAACCACTATTTCTTCGCCCCCATATCTTGCGGCTAAGTCTTCAGATCTTTTTTCATTTAATACGATTTTAGCGACTTGCTTTAAAACCTCGTCACCGGTTTGATGCCCAAAAGAATCGTTAACTTCTTTAAAGTCATCAAGGTCAAGAAATAAAATGGATAATTCCTTTTCATGACGTTTTGCACGGTTTATTTCACGCTCAAGCGTTTCGTCAAATGCTTGCCTGTTGTAAAGGCCTGTAAGGCTGTCGAATCTGGAAGCTTTGACTGTTTTTTCAAACAGTTGAATCTCAACAACTTTAGGGTTTTTTAATGATCTGTGGATCGAGCAAAAATAATCACAAAACGCTGTTCTCAGGTTTACTTTGCGACCTAAAATCGAAACCAGTTTTTTATAATGAGTGATTATTTCAGCCCAAAAATTCTTGGCGTCTTCATCCTCTATCTCAAGATTGGTTAAGACATGAAAAATTACCGGATAGGCCTTTTTCCCTTCTTTCTTAATAATCTGATTCAGTTCTTTTATAAGTCTGTCATCCTCTGCATAATCATCGAGACATTTTAAAACCAGATTCCTTGTCTGTTCCATTTATTAATCTCCGGGAACATTTCCATGTTGATTTAAATGAGGTGGGAAAAACAGACTTCTCACAAATTCATCAAAAATGATTTATTAACAAGAATTGTAGTAATTGACAAGATTAAAAAAAATTGGATTTTTGGCGGGAAGTATTTTTTCAGTAAATTCTATGTGCAAACTTGCTTCATTACTTCAGGGTTCGCTCAACTTAACATTATTTTGAGCGTACCCTGGCTTGGATATTTTTTCCTTAATTTCTCCCCATATTTCATAAATAAGTGTACGGGTTGCCTTGTAAGCCGCCTCAGGTTTATGGTTTTCAATCGCATTAACAATATCGAGATGAAGCGACAGTGTTTCTTTTTGGGCTTTGATATCTTTTCTGTCACTTTGACGTGCCGCCAACAATGCCTGACGTATCGTGTATCCGATTTGCGAAAAAAGCTCATTTTGGCAGGCTTCTAAAATGGATATATGAAACTTAATATCCAGCTTTATGTATTCTTCATATGAATAACCGTCTTTATCGTCTAAAAACTTGACCATTTTGTCATAGTTAGACCTGATAAGTGAAATCTCCTCTTCACCTCCACGTTCGGCAGCAAGTTTTGCAGCCTCTGATTCGATAATCCGCCGCACTTCAATGATGTTTTCAAGGAATTTCATCTTATCGTCTGCCTCAAATTTCCATATCAGCACATCAGGATCAAATAGATTCCATTCCCTTTTAGGTTGTATCTGCGTACCAATTTTTGGTTTTAGCCGAATAAGTCCCTTTTTAACAAGAACCTTTGTTGCTTCCCTTAAAACACCTCGGCTCACGTCAAATTCCCTGCTCAACAGCTCTTCATTCGGAAGGGTATCACCTGGTTTGTATTCTCCTTTTATAATCTTCAACCCCAAATCTTCCACCACAAACTCATATAACTTGTAACGCTTATTTTTACTTATCATATTATTTTACCTGCTGTTAATTACAAGCATGCACTTGAAGCAATTTCAAAATGTTATCGCTTTTGGTTCTCCTCTATATTAGTTGATTGAAAGGGTTCAAGGGGTCAAGTGTTTTGTGGCGGATTACTCGACCTCCTGACACCTTGAACCCTGGAATCCTTGTGATCATGATCCTACCAACTCTTTTGAGATGATCCTTACTTTTTAAAGAACAAATTCAGTTCCAGCCTTTCCATTGACCGCCTTTTCTATTTCTTTGATTGAGGTAATAACAGCTTTTTTTTTCTTGTTTTTAACAAACTGCGTGGCCGCCTCAACTTTAGGCAGCATTGAACCAGCTGGAAAATGGCCTTCTTTGGTAAAACGAATTGTTTCTTCCGATGACATGAAACGAAGCATCTTCTGGTTTGTGGTGCCAAAGTTAAGCATAACGCCTTTCACATCGGTTGCAATTAGAAAAATGTCTACACCCACTTCCTCGGCAAGGCGCGCACTTGCCAGGTCTTTATCAATAACCGCATCGACGCCGTTAAATGCCCTCCCCTTTCGTATAACCGGAATACCTCCGCCACCGCAGCAAATGACAATAAAATCCATATCAATAAGTTTTTGTATTTCCCTCTTTTCAATAATTGTAACAGGTCGTGGTGAAGCTACCACACGTCTATATCCTTTAGATGTTTTTAAAACAGGATATTCGCTCCCGGCAGCCTCTTCCTTGCTTAAGCCAGGGCCGATGGGCTTTGTCGGATTGTTAAATGCAGGATCATTTTTATCGACAACTACATATGTAATCAAACTTACCAGAGGCTTGAAATCGATTCCCAATTCCATCAACTCTTCGTCCAATGTCGATTCTATCATATACCCGATTTGGCCTTCAGTCTGCGCAACCAGGATTTCCAGCGGCAGTTTCGGCACGGCATCACAGTAATCCTGCTGAAGCATTAGGTTTCCAACCTGAGGCCCGTTACCGTGTGTAATGATGATTTTATAGTCTCTTGAAAGTCTTGCAACCTGGCGAATCGGGACCTTTAAATTTGCGAACTGCTGTTCAATTGTTCCTTCCTGTCCCTTCCGAATAAGGGAGTTGCCGCCCAGTGCCACAAGAAGAATCGGTTTATTTCGATTTTGCTTATTCATTTTTTAAAGCCATAAGCTCGAACCCATACAAGGAGTATTCCGAGTTTCTGAAAAAATGCTGCAACGCAGTAGATGGGGCTTTTTATGACGCCATCTCTTTTATTAAATCCTCTAAAGTCGGTTTGCTGTTATCCTTATACTCGTAGCGAATCCGCATCGTCGGTTTTTCAATGGAAAGAAGCTTAAGTAAATCTATTGGGGTTGCTGACAGAACAAGATCACATTCGGTGTTGTTAATGGTTGTTTCGAGGTCCTTCATCTGCTGAGGACTATACCCCATTGCCGGCAGCAAAGTACCAATATTCGGGTATTTCTCAAATGTTTCCTTAATTGTGCTTGACAGGTAGGGACGTGGGTCAACAAGTTCTGCCGCACCAAATCGTCTGGCAGCAATTACACCTGCACCATAACTCATCTCCCCGTGTGTTAAGGTGGGGCCGTCTTCAACAACCAGCACTCTTTTACCCTTTATCGCATCCGCATCTTCGGCAATTACTTCGGAATCGGCTAAAATAATCCTGGCAGAAGGATTATGCGTTTCTATGGTTTTTTTCACCTTTTCCACATTTTCAATACTTGCACTATCCACCTTGTTGATAATTGCAATATCTGCCATAAGCATATTAGTTTCGCCCGGATGGTAACTGGTTTCATGTCCGGCCCTGTGTGGATCAAAAACAACTATGTTGATATCAGGTTTATAAAACGGCGTGTCATTATTACCGCCATCCCAGACAATTACATCTGCTTCCTTTTCTGCTTGTCTAAGAATCTTTTCGTAGTCGATACCGGCATAAATAACAGCACCCATGCTAACAACCGGCTCGTATTCTTCTCTTTCCTCAATTGTGCATTTATGCTTTTCAAAATCCTTATAAGTCGCAAAACGCTGTACGATCTGTTCAGTTAAATCCCCATAAGGCATTGGATGGCGTATGGAAACAACTTTTTTCCCCATTTTCTGAAGAATCTGCACAACCTTACGGCTGGTTTGAGATTTTCCACATCCGGTACGGATTGCACATACTGATATTACTGTTTTTTTCGATTTAAGCATGGTATATGCCGCGCCGATAATTAAAAAATCAGCTCCGGCTGCAGTAACGATGGAAGCCTTGTGCATAACCTCAATGTGTTTGACATCGCTATAAGAAAAAGCAACCAGCTCCACTCTATTTTCTCTTATCAAATCAGCCAGTTTTTCATCAGAATATATTGGAATACCTTTTGGGTATAATTCTCCTGCCAGTTCCGGTGGATACCGCCTGCCATCGATATTCGGAATCTGCGTGGCTGTAAAGCAAATTACCCTGTATCGTTTATTATCCCTGAAATAGACGTTAAAGTTATGAAAATCCCGCCCGGCAGCTCCCATAATTATGACATTTTCTACCATTTATTACCTCGTATTAGTTTGGGTTTCTATTGGCATATTTTGTGGATACTCGATACTGGATACTAATCTCTCGATACTGGATTCCGGCTTTCGCCGGAATGACAAAAAAGGGTATTTTCCGACTTTTTACGAATTTATCTTATTTGATGAACTTGTAAGAAGTCCTATTTAGACGATTTCATAAAAATTAACGTTGATGGCT